>CAZBXN010000010.1:0-24097 GCA_964496015.1 uncultured Lachnospiraceae bacterium
AATTTAACTTGTGGCTCGGACTTGCCGTAACGGCGGCAATCGTGATTTACGCGGTATACGCGTTTATTCCGTCGTTCTATGAAATACAGGCAAAAAAAGCGTTTGGCAACGCTGATTTTAAAAAATCGCGCGATTGGTATAAAAAGGCGGTCGGCACAAACCGCGCAAAGGTCAATACAAAAACGTCCTATGCGTACGTTCTTATGCGCACAGGCGACCTTGACCTGGCTGAAACAGTATTAAACGGTATTATCCGCACAAAAGGAGTTAAGCCTGCGGACAAAAACTTTGCAAAGCAGCAGCGCTGCATGGTCTACTATAAGCAGGGCAGAATGGACGAGGCGCTTGAAGAGGCGGAGGAAATCTTTGACGGCGGAAATTATAAAAATACCACGCTTTACGGTATGCTCGGCTTTTTCAAGTATCTTACCGAGCCTGTAGAGGACGCTTTGAAATTCTGTCTTGAAGCCTATGAATATAACAGCGACGACAGGGATATAACCGATAATCTGTCGCTATGCTATTACAAAATGGGCGAATACGAAAAGGCGAGGGAACTGTCGGAAAAAATAATATCTGAAAATCCGCAGTTTGTCGAAGCGTATTATCACGGCGCGCAGATTGCCGTAAAATGCGGCGAGTACGCGAAGGCGAAGGAATATCTCGAAAAAATTCCCAACTGCCGCTGGTCGAATATGACAACGGTCAGTCATGAGGAAGTAGACGAATTAACAAAAGAGGTAGAGGCAAAGCTATGAGTAAAACACCGCTTGCGGACAGAATACGTCCGCAAAATCTTGATGAAGTAGTAGGACAAAAGCAGCTTATCGGCGAAGGTAAGCTGCTTCGTAACATCATAGAAAACAACGAAATTCCGAATATGATTTTCTATGGACCCAGCGGTGTGGGAAAAACCACAATCGCCAATATTATCGCGTCCAGAACGGGAAAAACACTGCACCGCTTGAACGCCACAAACGCGTCGGTGCAGGACATAAAGGACATAGTGTCAACGCTTGACAGCTTTCTTGCGCCCGACGGCGTTCTGCTGTATCTTGACGAAATTCAGCATTTCAATAAAAAGCAGCAGCAGTCGCTTTTGGAGTTTATGGAAAACGGAAAAATCACGCTTATCGCAAGCACGACGGAAAACCCGTATTTTTACGTGTATAACGCCGTGCTTTCACGCAGCGTGGTTTTTGAATTTCTGCCGATTGAACCCGAGGAGGTCGAAAAATCCGTAAACCGCGCAGTGGAGCTGCTAAAATCAGACGATTACAAGGCGTACAATGTAACGGTTGACGCGGACGCCGTGACGCATATCGCGCATACGGCAAACGGCGACGTAAGAAAGGCGTTAAACTCGCTTGAAGTCGCGTTTCTTGCGGCAAAGCCCGACAAGGAAAACAATATTCATATCACGCTTGACACAGCCGTTCAGGCGACGCAGAAAAAGGCTATGCGCTATGATAAGGACGGCGACAGTCACTATGATATTCTGAGCGCGTTCCAAAAATCTGTACGCGGCTCGGATGTAAACGCATCGCTACACTATCTTGCGCGGCTCATATCCGCGGGCGATTTGCCGAGCATTTGCCGCAGGACGCTTGTTATAGCGTCGGAGGACGTCGGACTTGCATATCCGCAGGCAGTTTCTATTGTAAAGTCGTGTATTGACAGCGCGCTGCAATTAGGGCTTCCCGAGGCGCGTCTGCCGCTTGCCGAAGCCGTTATTTTGCTTGCGACCGCGCCGAAATCGAACAGCGTCATAAACGCGATTGACGCGGCGCTTGGCGATATTGAAAATACCGATACGGGAGAAATACCGTCACATTTGAAGGACTCACATTACGGCGGTTCAAAAAAGCTCGGTCACGGGCTTGATTATAAATACCCGCATAATTTTCCCAATCATTACACAAAACAGCAATATTTACCCGACAACATAAAAAATGCTGAATATTACGAATTTGGGGACAATAAAAACGAGCAATCGGCAAAACAGTATTGGGATAAGATTAAAAACGAGCAAAGGGGACAGTAAAATGAAAGACGGATTTGTAAAAGTCGCCGCCGCAACGGTTAATATTAAGGTCGGGGACACTAAATATAATTCCGAAAATATAATATCGCAGATAAAGACGGCGGAAAATGAGGGCGCAAAGCTTGTTGTTTTCCCCGAGCTTTGCATAACCGCCTACACCTGCGGCGATTTGTTTTTGCAGACGAATTTACTTGAAAGCGCAGAAAGCGAGCTTATAAATATAGCAAAAAACACGGGCAATATTATAGCCGTTGTCGGACTGCCGCTGGTTGTAAATCAGACGCTTTATAACTGTGCCGCTGTTTTAAACAACGGAAAAATCAAGGGCATAGTTCCGAAGCTGTCCATACCTAATTATTCAGAATTTTATGAGGCGCGCCATTTTGCCGAGGGTATAATTGAACCCATGAATATAGAAATCGGCGGTGAAGCGGTTCCGTTCGGCTCAAAAATACTGTTTAAGGCGAAAAATATGACGGATTTTGTGCTTGCGGTGGAAATCTGCGAGGACTTGTGGACGGTAAATCCGCCGTCGTGTTCTCACGCATTGGCAGGTGCGACGGTAATCGCGAATTTATCGGCTTCGAATGAGCTTATCGCAAAGGACGAGTACCGCGAAATGCTTGTGAAAAGTCAGTCGGCAAGACTGTTTGCGGGGTATGTTTATTCGGATGCGGGCTATGGAGAGTCCACAACCGACCTTGTGTTTGCGGGTGATAACATAATCGCAGAAAACGGCACGGTTCTTGCGCGGAGCATCCGCTTTCATAACGAATGTGTATATACGGAGCTCGATTTGGAAAGACTTGTAGGAGAAAGACGAAAGAATACGACATATAAAACAGACAATTCGGGCTATGTGACGGTTGATGTTGATTTTGAAGCGTGCGATACAAAAATCACGCGTCATATAGAAAAGCTTCCGTTTGTGCCGCAGGACGAAACAAAACGCGAAAAACGCAGTGAGGAAATTTTGTCAATTCAGGCAACGGGCTTAAAAAAGCGTCTGGAGCATACAGGCGCGAAAACGGCGGTTGTCGGTGTAAGCGGCGGACTTGATTCCACGCTTGCACTGCTTGTTACCGCGAGAGCCTTTGACAGCCTCAACAAGGACAGAAAGGACATTATAGCCGTTACAATGCCGTGCTTCGGAACGACGAGCAGAACGTACAATAATTCAGTGAATTTTGCAAATTCCTTAGGAGTTACCCTGCGCGAAATCAACATTAGGGACGCCGTAATGCAGCATTTTAAAGACATAGGGCATGACGCGGATAATTACGATGTGACTTATGAAAATTCGCAGGCGCGCGAACGAACGCAGATTTTGATGGACGTTGCAAACCAGACGGGCGGGCTTGTAATAGGTACGGGCGATATGTCCGAGCTCGCTCTGGGCTGGGCGACGTATAACGGCGACCATATGTCTATGTACGGCGTGAATGCGGGCGTTCCCAAAACCTTAATCCGCTACCTCGTCGATTACGAGGCGAGAAGAACGGACAATGATGTGTTGGAAAAGACATTGCGTGATATTCTTGCAACGCCCGTAAGCCCCGAGCTTTTGCCGCCGAAGGACGGCGAAATTTCGCAAAAAACCGAAAAAATCGTAGGTCCTTATGAGCTGCACGACTTCTTCCTGTATTACATGATACGCTTCGGCATGCGTCCGCGCAAAATTCTGCGCCTTGCGAATATCGCGTTTGATGGTGTGTACGACAGCGATTTTATAAAGGAATGGCTCAAAACCTTTTACAGACGGTTTTTTGCACAGCAGTTTAAACGCTCGTGTCTGCCTGACGGACCGAAGGTCGGTTCTGTCGCTCTTTCACCGAGAGGCGACTGGCGTATGCCGTCGGACGCTTCGGCAAAATTGTGGACGAGCGAGCTTGAAAATCTGTAATTTAATCATACCCGCTTGTTTTGACAGGCGGGTGATTTTTTGAGAGGAAAAGGCAAGCTTTGCTTGATTGTTTCGGCGTTTATTTACGGCGTTTCGCCTATTTTGGCAAAGGTCACATACGAGGGCGGGGCGAACGGGATAACGCTTACTTTTTTGCGTGCGTCGCTTTGCGTGCCGCTGCTGTACGTTATGATGAAAGCCGATAAAAAATCGCTCCGACTTACGAAAACCGAGCTTAAAAGAGTTATAATTTTAAGCGTTTTCGGCGGCGCGTTTCCGATGATTTTGCTTTATATGTCGTATAGCTATATCAGCGCGGGTCTTGCGACGACGCTCCATTTTATTTACCCCTTGATTATTGTAATCGCTTCTTCATTTCTGTTTCGCGAAAGAATGACAAAAATTAAACTTGCCGCTGTAATTCTTGTTACAATCGGTGTGTTTTTGTTTGTTGACATTTCAAAAGCGTCAAATATTAAGGGTATAATTCTCGCACTTTTGTCGGGTATTTTTTACAGCTTTTATGTGATTTATATTGAAAAATCGGGGCTTGACAGCATGGATTATCTGAAACTTACGTTCTATTATCTCGTTATTATGAGCGTATCAACGCTTATTTTCGGACTTTGCGTTCACGGCATAAGCTTTGATATGTCGCCGAAGGCATGGGCGTATTCGGTTTTAATTTCATTCCTTGTCACAATTCTCGCAGTCCCGCTGTTTCAGATAGGTGTCCGCAATGAGGGCGCGTCAACGGCGGGGATTTTATCGACCTTTGAGCCGATTACAAGTATCGCGCTCGGGGCGATGTTTTTAGGGGAAATTGTCGGCGTCTGGCAGCTTATAGGAGGCTGTATGATTTTGACGGGCGTTGTGATGACGGAAATAAAAGACCGCTAAAAAAAGTATTTACAAATCGGCGTAATTGTAGTATAATTATTGTATAATGCACCAAAAATCGGAAATTTTAGGAGCATATTAAAATTAACGAGGTGAAAATTATGGCAATGACAATGACACAGAAGATACTTGCCAACGCCGCGGGGCTTGACTCCGTCAAGGCGGGCGACTTAATAATGGCAAATCTGAACTTGGTTTTAGGCAACGACATTACAACTCCCGTTGCAATCAACGAATTTGACAAAATCGGCGGCAAGTCGGTATTTGACAAGGCGAAAATCGCGCTTGTGCCCGACCATTTCACGCCGAATAAGGACATAAAATCGGCTCAGCAGGCTCTGAAAGTAAGAAATTTTGCGAACGAGCAGGACATTGTAAATTACTTTGAGGTCGGCGAGGTCGGAATTGAGCATGCGCTTTTGCCCGAAAAAGGACTTGTAATCGCGGGCGACGTTGTAATCGGCGCAGACTCCCATACGTGTACTTACGGCGCTTTGGGCGCGTTTTCGACGGGCGTGGGCTCGACCGATATGGCTGCGGGAATGGCGACGGGCAAGGCTTGGTTTAAAGTCCCCGAGGCAATTAAGTTTAATCTGACGGGCAAGCTTCCCAAATATACGAGCGGCAAGGACTTGATTTTACACATAATCGGTATGATAGGCGTTGACGGCGCGCTGTATAAGTCAATGGAATTTACGGGCGACGGCGTTCATTCTCTTACCATGGACGACCGCTTTACAATCTCGAATATGGCTATTGAGGCGGGCGCGAAGAACGGAATATTCGAGGTGGACGACCTTACGATTGAGTATATGAAGGGCAGAACGGACAGGCAGTACAAGGTATTTACCGCCGACGCCGACGCGGAATACGTAAAGACGATTGACATTGATTTGTCAAAAGTCCCGCATACCGTAGCGTTTCCGCATCTTCCCGAAAATGCGAGAACGCCAGATAATTGGGGAGATGTGAAAATCGACCAGGTGGTTATCGGCTCATGCACGAACGGACGAATTTCGGATTTAAGACGCGCTGCGGAAATTTTAAAGGGCAGAAAAGTCAAAAAAGGAATAAGAGTAATCGTATTCCCCGCGACACAGGCTGTTTATCTTGAAGCGTTAAAGGACGGAACGCTCGCATCGCTTGTTGAGGCGGGCTGCGTAATTTCCGCGCCGACTTGCGGGCCGTGTCTTGGCGGTCATATGGGCATTTTAGCCGAGGGCGAACGCTGCGTTTCGACCACAAACCGAAACTTTATAGGCCGCATGGGACATATCGAAAGCGAGGTTTATCTTGCAAGTCCCGAGGTAGCGGCAGCAAGCGCGATTACAGGAAAAATTACAGCTCCCGAGGAGGTAATGTAAAATGAAAGCAAACGGAAAAGTAATAAAATACGGCGACAATATCGACACCGACGTAATAATTCCCGCAAGACATTTAACGACGGCAGACCCTGCCGAGCTTGCAAAGCATTGCATGGAGGATATTGACAAGGACTTTACAAACAAAGTACATAAGGGCGATATTATGGTCGGCGGCGCAAACTTCGGCTGCGGCTCTTCGCGCGAGCACGCGCCTATCGCAATTAAGGCGAGCGGAATTTCATGCGTAATCGCGAAGGACTTCGCGAGAATTTTCTACAGAAACTCAATAAATATCGGACTTCCGATTTTGGAATGCGCCGAAGCGTCGGCGGATATTGACGAGGGAAATGAAGTCGAGGTTGATTTTGACACGGGCGTAATTACGAACAAGACGAAAAACAAGACTTATCAGGCTGTTGCATTTCCCGAATTTATGCAGGGGATAATCAATGCAGGCGGGTTGGTAGAATATATTAAAAAAGGCAACCTATGACAATAATCAATGAAAAGAGGAATACAAATGGCAGAATTTAACATTGCTTTAATCAAGGGCGACGGAATAGGTCCCGAAATTGTTGACGGCGCAGTAACCGTACTTGACGCAGCGGGCAAAAAATACGGACACAAATTCAATTACACCGAGGTTTATATGGGCGGCTGCGCGATTGACAAATACGGCGTGCCACTGCCGCAGGAAACGATTGATATTTGTAAAAAGTCGGACAGCGTGCTTTTGGGCGCGGTAGGCGGCCCGAAATGGGACAGTCAGCCGCCCGAAAACAGACCCGAAAAGGGACTTCTCGGCATAAGAAAGGCGCTGGGGCTTTATTCAAACCTGCGTCCGTCAATTTTGAAGCCGCAGCTTAAAGATGCGTCGCCGTTAAAGGACGAAAAGCTTGAAAACGGGCTTGACGTAATGGTTGTACGCGAGCTGACGGGCGGAATTTACTTCGGAAAGCGTGATAAGGGAGAGGACTGGGCATCTGATGAAGAACGCTACAGCGTTGAAGAAGTACAAAGAATAGGCAAAATAGCATTTGAAACGGCAATGCTTCGCAGTAAACGAGTTGTATCGGTTGATAAGGCTAATGTATTGCAGTCATCACGTCTCTGGCGCGCGACAATGGAGGAACTGGCAAAGGATTACCCCGGGGTAACGCTTACACACATGTATGTTGACAATGCAGCTATGCAGCTTGCAATAAATCCCGCTCAGTTTGACGTTATTGTAACATCAAATATTTTTGGCGATATTTTATCGGATTTGTCAAGCGCGATTGCAGGCTCAATCGGAATGCTTCCGTCAGCTTCGCTTGGTGCGACAAAATGCGGTATGTATGAGCCTATCCACGGCAGCGCTCCCGATATTGCGGGACAAGATATAGCAAATCCGATTGCGACTATTGTATCGGCTGCTATGATGCTTGAAATGTCATTTGGACTTTCGAAAGAAGCAAAAGCAATAAATGATGCTGTTGACAAAGTGCTTAATCAAAATTACAGAACGACAGACATTATGTCTGACGGAATGACAAAAGTCGGCTGTAAAAAAATGGCTCGGCTAATTGCGGAAAACATTTAATTTTATCATTTAAGGAAAGACATCTCAGGAGGACATCAAAATGGAAATTTCAACAAATATAAAAGCAATAGACACAATAAAAAGTGAGATTTTATCGGAGGTTGCGTCGCTTTACCGCGCGCTTGCCGATTACGACGAGGTCGGGGAATACGAAAATGTATCAAACAGTATTGCCACGATTATAGCTATGGATTACATATTGGCGCGCAGGCTCGGCTTGGGCTTTAAGACGGTTGACGGCAAAATAAAGGATTTGCTTACAATCGCCGAAGAAAACAATCATGAGCTTGAGGTTGCATTTTCAGATATGTCGGAGCTAAAAAAATATATGGGAAGCCGTTAAACGGCTTTTGGAGGATATGAATGAAAAAACAGTATTCACAAATAGTAAGGAACTGTAAAATGCTTGCGTTTATTGCCGCTTTGCTGCTTATAGCCGCAGGTGTTTTATGCTTGATTTACGACAGAATACCAATCGGAATACCCATTGCCGCGGCAGGCGCGGCAATGCTGGGATTTTCGGCATTTACAAACGCAGCGCATAAAAGGAAAGACAGAGAATTTCTGCAAATGATAACCGACTCCAATGACGATGTGTCGGTAAATGTCATTTCAAGCTTTCCAATTCCTATGGCTGTCGCGTATATTGACGGCTCGCTCAGGTGGTATAACGAGCGTTTTTCGGAGCTTTTCAAAAATAAGAACCTGTTCGGGGCAATGATTGAGAGTATAATTCCCGCATTGCGCTGGGGCGAGATTTTAAAAGCGGGCGATAACGTAAACCGCGGCGTTGAAATTGGAGGAAAAGAATACAGCGTAAAATGCCGCGTTATAAAAGACAGGGAAAAGCTGTCAAAGGAAGAGGATAAATTTTCAGTATATCTGTATTTTATGGATAAGAGCGCCGAAAATCATATCCGCGCGCTTTACGAAAATGAAAAAACGGATATTGCGGTGCTTAATATTGACAATTACGACGACGTTTTACAGCGTATCGGCGATAACGAACAGCAAATCCTCGTGGCGAATGTGCGCGGAATAATAAACGAATGGGCAGGAAAATCAAAGGCGCTTGTGAAAAAAATTGACCGCGACAGATATTTTATATTTTTTGAACATCAGTATCTTCAGAAGTATATTGACGATAAATTTGAAATACTCGATAAAATCCGCGCTATAGGCGAGCAGATTAAACAGCCCGTAAGTATCAGTATCGGTATCGGCACGGGCGGAAGCTTATCCGAAAACGACGCGGCGGCAAGGAGCGCGCTTGATTTGGCGCTCGGGCGCGGCGGCGACCAGGTAAGCATAAAGGACGACACACAGTATAAGTTTTTCGGCGGAAAAACGCGCGAATACGAAAAGAGCACGAGAGTTAAAACCCGCGCTGTCGCACTTGCCATGAAGGACTTTATCAAGAATTCGGATAAGGTTATATTTATGGGACACAGCGGCGCGGACTATGATTGCTTCGGTGCGGCTATGGGACTTCAAAGAGCCGTCAGGGCGCTTGAAAAAAATCCGTATATAGTTTACGATAATAATTCGCCCGCAATCAGAGAGCTTTACGACGATTTAAGACAGCGTGACGAATACGCGCGTATGTTTATTGACACAAATACCGCAATGGAGCTGTTTACCGACGATACGCTTGTTGTTGTGCTCGATACGCACAGACCGTCAATGCTGCCTTTGCCGCAGCTTGCGGAAAAAGCGATAAAGGTAATACTTGTAGACCATCACCGCCGTTCAACGGAGTTTTTGACGCATTGTTCGCTTGTGTATCATGAGCCGTATGCGTCGTCAACGTGCGAAATGGCAACGGAGCTTTTGGAATACATGAATTTGGGCGACACGATTACCACAACCGAGGCGGAATGTCTTTACACTGGTATTTTAATGGACACAAAGAATTTCATTGTTAAAACGGGTGTAAGAACCTTTGAGGCGGCGTCGTATTTAAGACGTCTGGGACTTAACACAATAGCCGTTAAAAAGCTGTTTAACGTGAATAAAGAGGACTATGACCACAAGGTGGATATTGTAAAAACCGCGGAGGAAATAACGCCCGATATAGCCGTTGCGAGATGTTACGCGAAGATACCGAATATCAGGGTCGTAGCGTCACAGGCGGCTGACGAGATGCTTAATATCAACAATGTGCGCGCGTCAATCGTTGTTTATCCCGTTGACGGAAACGTGGGTATAAGCGCGAGGTCGCTTGGCGACATAAACGTACAGGTTATAATGGAAATGCTCGGCGGCGGCGGACACAGCACAGTGGCGGGCGCGCAGCTTAAGAATATGAGCATTGACGGTGCGGTTGAAGAGGTTAAAGAAGCGACAAAACGCTATTTAAGCGAAAATAAATAACTGTCGCTTTAACGAAAGGGGTAATGATAAAATGCAGGTTATTTTAAATCAGGACGTGAAGGGACAAGGTAAAAAGGGACAAATGGTTAACGTGTCCGACGGATACGCGAGAAACTACCTTTTGCCGCGCGGACTTGCAAAGGAAGCGACAAAAGAAAACATAAACATAATGAAAGGCAAAGCGGAGTCCCTGGAATATAAAATTCAGACAGAGAAAAAAGAGGCAACGGAAATCTCTGAAAGAATGAAGGAAATCGAGGTTGTTTTAACCGCGAAAGCGGGCGATAACGGTAAGCTTTTCGGCTCAATCACATCAAAGGACGTGTCGGAGGCGCTTACAAATCAGCACCACATAAAGCTTGACAAAAAGAAATTCGTAATGCCCGACGGCGGAATTAAAACGCTCGGCACTACAGAGATAGATGTAAAGCTTTACACGGGAATAACAGGCAAATTAAAGGTATCGGTTCAGGGAGCGTAAATTTTTGGAGGTGGAAGCTGTATGGCGGAAAACAACATAGATATTATGGGCAGAGAACTGCCGTACAGCAGAGAAGCTGAGCAGGCGGTCATAGGCAGCGCGCTTACGGATATGCAGAGCGTGTCGGCGTCAATGGAAATTGTAAAGCCAGACGATTTTTTCTTTTCGCAGAACCGCGAAATATTCGCGGTTGTGTCGGAGCTGTTTAACGAAAACAGCCCGATTGATTTTATTACGGTTTCAAACCGTCTGAACCGTCATGATAAGCTTGACGCGGTCGGAGGTCTTGATTATCTGAGGAATGTCGCGTCAAATGTGCCGACAACGCGTCATACGGCGTATTATGCCAATATCATTAAGGAAAAGGCGGTTTTAAGAAATCTTATTAAAAGCGCGGGCGTAATTTCCGATATGGCGTACGGTGAGGACGACAAGGTTGACAGGGTTCTGGAGCAGTCCGAGCAGCTTATTTTTGACGTTGCCTCGTCGAGGGAAAACAATGATATTGTCCCGATAGGAGACATACTTCTCGGCAGCTATCAGACCATGGTTGAAAATTCGCAGAATAAGGGCGGTATTACGGGACTTGCCACGGGCTTTGACGAGCTTAACCGCCGGACGGGCGGTTTTCACGGAGGCGAGCTTATACTTATCGCTGGACGTCCGGGTATGGGAAAATCGACCTTTGCCGTAAACATTGCGGAGCATATGGCGATAAACGAAAAGAAAACCATAGCGATTTTTAACCTTGAAATGCCGAAGGAACAAATCGTAAACCGTATAATTTGTTCGCAGGCGAGAGTCAGCACGGGAAAAATCCGCAATGGCGAAATAAGCGCGGACGACTGGGAAAAAATCGGCGAAATTGTGGACAAGGTCGCAAGCGCGCCGATGTATATTGACGATACCGCGTCGGTTACGGTATCGCAGATACGCGCAAAATGCAGACGCTTAAAGCAGACAAAAAATCTCGCGCTTGTTGTAATCGACTATTTGCAGCTTATGCAGTCGAGCGGCAGAACGGAAAGCCGTCAGCAGGAAATATCGGAAATATCGCGTTCGCTGAAAATTCTGTCAAAGGAGCTTGATATTCCTGTTGTTGCGCTGTCGCAGCTTTCAAGAGCAAGCGAGAGCCGGAGCGACAAACGTCCTATGCTTTCAGATTTGAGAGAATCGGGAGCCATAGAGCAGGACGCGGACATTGTAATGTTCCTTTACAGAGAGGATTATTATAAACAGGATACCGACGAAAAAAATATTGCCGAATGTATAATCGCAAAGCACAGAAACGGCGAAACAGGCACATTTAAGCTCGGTTTTCAGGGCGAATTTTCAAAATTTTCAAATATAGAGTATATTGCGAAGGAAGAATAATGCTTGATAAGATAAGAGATGCGATAAAAAAATACAATTTAATAAGAGAAAATGACGGCATTTTAATCGGGCTTTCGGGCGGCGCGGACAGCGTATGTCTTACGCATATTCTCGCATGCCTTAAAGACGAGTTTAATCTGACCGTGTATACCGCTCATGTGAACCACGGCTTACGGGGCGAAGAAGCTGACCGCGACGAGAAATTTGCGGCTGAATTTTCAAAAAGCCTCGGAATAGAATGTATAACGGAGCATGAGAATGTAAAGGAGTATGCGAAAAAACAAGGCATATCGGAGGAGCTGGCGGGACGGAAACTCCGCTATGCTTTTTTTGAGAATACAATAAAAAAATACGAACTGAATAAAATCGCGACAGCGCATAATAAAAACGACAACGCGGAAACAATTGTGATGAATTTTATACGCGGCAGCGTTGTTCAGGGACTTTGCGGGATACCCGTAAAACGCGGGAATATTATCCGCCCGCTTTTGGACGCAACGCGTGAGGAGATTGAGGAATACTGCCGAAAAAACAGCCTTTCATATGTGACGGACAAGACCAATAATGAAATGATTTACACGCGGAATAAAATCCGCATTGATTTAATTCCGAAAATACAGTCGGAATTTAACGGCAATTTTATTGAAAACGTCACGAAAAACGCGGAGCTTATTGCCGTTGAAAATGACTTTTTAGAGAAGGCGGCGGAGGATATTTTTGACAATTATAAGGACGGGTATATCCCGCTTAAATATCTTGACGCGCATATGGCTGTAACACGGCGTGTGATAATAAAAATGATAAAATCAGCGGGAATTACCGATATAACCTCGGAGTATATCGGGGCAGTTTTTTCGCTTCTTGACAATCAAAGCGGCAAGAGCGTTAATCTGCCGAAAGGAAATATCGCAAAAATCGAATACGGGAAATTATATATCGGAAAGGCAAGCGAAAAAACACCGCCGTTTGAATATAAAATAAAAATCGGTGAAAAAACATATATAAAAGAGCTTGATATTACTGTTTCAGCCGAAACAGGCTCGGGAAAAGACGCGTTTAAAATCGGCGGAAATTCCGAAATTATAATACGGAGCAGACGTGACGGCGATTATTTCTATCCCTCGGGCATGGAGGGCAGGAAAAAGCTCAAGGAATATTTTATCGACAATAAAATCCCGCGCGATATACGCGATAAAACAGGGATTTTGACGATTGACGGTGAAATTGCATGGATAATCGGCAGACGGCGCGACAGAAGATTTGACGCGGACGAGGGACTGATTATAAATATATTGAAATAACGGGAGTTTTGTGATACAATAATACCATTCCGAAAAAAGGAGGCAGCGCAGTGCAGAGAAGATTTAGAGGAATAGGCGCATGGCTGATGTTCTTCGTTGTAATTTATTTTATATACATGATGTTTTCAACCATGATGGCGGGACGCGTCAAAATGGTGTACTCCGATTTTGTGAACGCAGTTAAGCAGGAGCAGATAACGGAAATGAAAACATCGGGGACGAATGTCACGGTTACGCTTAAACAGGGCGAAAGCCTTATAAAAAACATTAAGGTTAAAATACCGTCGCTTGAAGTAATGCAGGCGGACGTCGGCAAGGAAATAGAGGAGCAAATGGCGAAAGGCTCGCTTAAACAGGAAGCGGCTTCGGCAGGAGCGTCATGGGTAAGCATAGGCGATTTGATTTTATCGGTGTTTTTGTTTTCCTTCATGGTATTCTTCCTGACTAAGCGTGTAGGCGGCGGAGGCGGCACGTTTACCAAAACTAAAGCGCGTACAAATATAGAGGCATGCAAGGTGCGCTTTTCGGACGTCGCGGGCGCGGAGGAAGAAAAGAAAGAACTTCAGGAGCTTGTTGACTTTTTGAAAAATCCGCAGAAATTTATAAAACTCGGCGCGCGTATTCCAAAGGGCGTAATGCTTGTCGGCTCGCCTGGTACGGGTAAAACGCTGCTCGCAAAGGCGGTTGCGGGAGAAGCGGGAGTGCCGTTTTTCTCAATCAGCGGTTCGGACTTTGTTGAATTGTATGTCGGAGTCGGAGCGTCAAGAGTAAGAGATTTGTTTGAACAGGCAAAAAAGAATGTGCCGTGTATTATATTCATAGATGAGATTGACGCGGTCGGCAGACAGCGCGGCGCTGGCGTCGGCGGCGGTCATGACGAGCGCGAACAGACGCTTAATCAGCTTCTTGTCGAAATGGACGGCTTCGGCGAAAATACGGGAATAATCATAATCGCGGCGACGAACCGTCCCGATATTCTCGACCCTGCGCTGTTAAGACCGGGAAGATTTGACAGACGGGTAGTTGTAGATTTGCCTGACGTTAAGGGCAGAGAGGAAATATTGAAGGTACATTCGGCGAAAAAACCGCTTGCCGACGATGTGGATTTGGAAAAAATCGCAAAGGCTACCTCGGGCTGCTCGGGCGCGTATCTGGAAAACATAATGAATGAAGCGGCAATTTTCGCGGCGCGCAGAAATCATGAGAAAATTACAAACAGGGATATTGAGGACGCAAATTTAAAGGTAATGATGGGAACGGAAAAGCGTTCAAAGGTAATTACCGATAAGGAAAAGCGTCTTACGGCGTACCACGAGGCGGGTCACGCGATTATGGCGAGGGCTGTTGACAGCGATACGCCGATACACAAGGTCACGATTATTCCGCGCGGCGCGGCTGGCGGCTTTACAATGTATCTGCCCGAGGATAAAATGTATCACAGCAAAAACGAAATGCTTGATATGATTGTTATTTCGCTCGGCGGACGCGTAGCCGAACAGCTTACGTTTGACGATATAAGCACGGGCGCGTCGTCGGACTTGGAAAAAGCAACGTCGATAGCGCGCCAGATGGTGACGAAATTCGGAATGTCGGAAAATATAGGGCCTATCTGCTATGACGAGGGCGGAGAGGTGTTTATAGGACGCGACTTCGGTCATGCAAAATCATATTCGGAGCGTGTCGCTTCGGATATTGACGAGGAAATAAAGCATATTGTGACAACGCAGTATGCGCGAACGGAAAAGCTGTTAAAGGAACACGGCGCGGCGCTTAAAGCCGTGGCTGAAAAGCTGCTCGAAAAGGAAACGATTGACGGTGACGAATTTAACGAGTGCTTTGACGTATCGGAGAAAGGAGGAAATGAAAATGCAGGTAACTAAGGAAACTTTGATAGGCGAGGCTTTGCAGATGAGCATGGATATTGCCCCGATTTTAATGGGTATAGGAATGCACTGTCTGGGCTGCCCCTCGTCGCAGGGTGAGTCAATCGCCGACGCGTGCATGGTTCACGGCGTAGACCCCGACGAACTGGTTGCAAAAATCAACGCCGTATTGGCAGACAAATAATTTACCGAAAATGAAAAGAGGGTGTCACACCCTCTTTTTTATTTCCTCCAGCATTGTATTTTGAAAATCATTATGAAATTTCTCATAAACCTTTACGCAGTAACGGTCGTTATTTATAAGCTTATTGCGTTCAAAGTCAATATTGCGCATAATTTCAGCACGCATGTCCGCTTCCGCCGCGTCAAAAAATATCCGCATATCGTCGAGCAGTCCGAGCGCGGCTTCCATAGCGGGATAGCCGTTTATAAATATGTTATTTATGTCATAAAGCGCCGCCAACCTATGATTTTTAACCGCCGCCTCCTGCATTTGACATGTAAAGTCAAAATCGGGAAGGCTCAGAAGATATATTAAAAAATAATGCGTAAATTCCAAATCCTCGGGAAATATCCCTATGGGCGACAGCGGGTTTACGTCAAACATTCGCAGCTCTATATGGTCGGCGCCGTTCGCGGCAAACGCCGATAAATCGTTATTGCCCCGAGGCTTTAACCGCACGGGCAGATACAGCTCGTTCGGCGCGAAAAGCCTGCCGCTTTTCACATAGTCATAAATACTTTCTATGTATGACGGTAAATCAGAATAGTCAAGCAGAGGTATAAATTTGTTCCAATAGCCCTTATCGCCGCTGCGGCGCGAGGAATAGCCGTCGAAACCGCTTCCCGAAAGACCGTTGCCGTCAAGGGACAAGTCGTATACGGGGCTTGCCGCCGTCAGCAGGACAAGCAGCCAGCTATACCGGATTACCTGTTTTGACAGCCTGAAATACAGCCTGTTTTTGAATTCGTTAAAGCTCACATTTCCGTCATACACCGATTTTAAAAACTTTTCCGAAAAGGAAAAATTGAAATGTATTCCCGAATACAGCATAAGACGCTTGCCGTATTGCTTGGCGAGCTTTAAGCGGTATTCTTTCTTGACGGCGCGCGCGCCGGCAAAATTCGCGACGGGAATATCGTCCTCGGAATTTATATGCGGCGGATTGCTGTTCAGCCATAAATATTCGCCGTTTTTCAAAAGCGCGTCCCTCGCCGCTTTATCAAGCGAGGAAATTTCGCGTATAAGTTCTCCGATACTGCCGCATACGGGAGTAATGAGTTCAAGCTGATTTTCGCAGAAATCGCGGTCGAGCAAGGCGTTGTCGGGAAATGGGTGCTCCGTTTGCGCAAGAGAGCCGTCCGCAGTTACGCGCAGCGTTTCGCGCTCCAAGCCGAATTGACCGTCAAAAATATATTTAAAATCCAATATTCTCACCCTCAGGAACACAGAACTATTTCCTATAGATTTACTATGTATTATTATACCATGTTTTCCCATAAAGTCAAGTGTTTTTTGTAAAAGATTATGTTTGACGAAAGGGAATAAATGGTGTATAATAATCATAACTAATATGCCCAAGGGGCGGAACGGAGTTTACCATGATAAAGGACATTCAGGAAGAAATTATCAGATTAAAAAAAGAGAATGATATTTGTATTCTCGCGCACAGCTATCAGGCGCATGAAATACTTGAGGTTGCCGACTTTACGGGCGACAGCTATGCGTTGAGCGTAAAAGCGGCAAAAGTGCCGCAGAAAACGGTACTTATGTGCGGAGTGCGGTTTATGGCTGAAACCGTAAAAATTCTTTCGCCCGGCAAAAAGGTTATTTTGGCGCACCCCGAAGCGGGCTGCGCAATGGCGGAAATGATGGATAAGCAGCTTATATCGCAGGTTAAGGAAATGTACCCCGATTATACGGTCGTGGCGTATGTGAACACTACAGCCGAACTGAAAACAATATGCGACGTCTGCGTTACGTCGTCCTCGGCGGTTAAAATCGTAAAAAATATCGGAAACAAAAATATACTGTTTATTCCCGACTGTAATTTGGGCGCGTATGTGGCAAAGAGTGTTCCCGAAAAGAACATAAAGCTTTTGAGCGGCGGCTGTCCCGTCCACGCTGCAGTAAACGTAAGCGACGTAAAGGCGGCGCGCGCGGCTCACCCGAACGCAAAGCTTCTTGTCCACCCCGAATGTGTCCCCGAGGTTACGGAGCTTGCTGATTTTGTCGGCTCGACCTCGGAAATTATGGATTATGCCAAGACCTCCGCGGAAAAAGAATTTATAATCGGAACGGAACAGAGCATTGCGGAGCATCTGCAATACGAATGTCCCGATAAAAACTTCTATTATCTGTCAACGGGACTTATCTGCAAAAACATGAAGCTTACCACGCTTATGGACGTATATAACTGCGTAAAAGGCAAAGGCGGGGAAGAAATAACACTTGATGCGGACACTATCCGCGACGCCAGAAAGTGCATAGACGAAATGATAAGATTAAATCATTAAACAAATAACAAAGCCATCGGATAAATCCGATGGCTCTGTTATATATGAACGTAACATTGTATTACAAACAATGTTAACTCTATTATACACTACATTTTTTTATTTTTCAATAGCTTTTTAAAATTTTTATCAAAAAACCCGTTTTTTTAAACAAAAATACTCTGTTCTTATTTTACATCATTAAAATATGAAATATATTTAACAACGTCATGCTCGTCAAAGAGATATTCGTATAAATCAATAAAATAATCGTCCGTCATGCTGGCGATATAATCTGTGACAATCTGGTTCGCTTCGGTTTTTTCGTAGCCCTCATAGGAATGAAAGCGGTTTGCGCGGTTTATGAAATTTATGTGGTGCTTATATATAACCGACTGCGTGTTGTTTTTCATAACGTCGTCAAGCAGGCGGTTATATATCTTTTTAAACATCGGCTTTATCAGATTATCATATTTATCGGAAAGCTCATTGTTTTGGTAAATATATCGGAAATTATCGCGCTTTCCATGACTGAGCGCGGTAAAATGCTCGTCGTCAAGCATAATATAATCCTTGCCGTAGCTGTTTTCTATTATGTTTACAATCAGATTATTTATAATCGCCGCGTTATGCTTTCCCATAGGACTTTCCTCAAAAATATCCTCGCTTGAAATTATATTCGTCTTGACCGCGTCCTGTCTGTCCTTGCCGACATAGGCTATCATGTCGCTGACGCGTACAACGCAGCCCTCAAGCGTTGACGGGATAAGCTCCTTGATTGCGTTTTTGTCCGTATAGCATTTTTCTACCTTTTCGTCAAACTCATCAAAACCCGACAGGCTGACGGGACGGTATTCCTTGCATTCAAATTCGCCGTTGTGGCAAAGTATTCCGTCAAGCGTCTGCAAGCTGATGTTGAGGTGAAACATATTGTCGAGAACTCTGACGCTGTGAACGTTATGATTAAAATATCTGCCCGTGTTTTCAAAATACAGGTCGTTCAAAAAGCGTTCGCCCGCATGACCGAACGGCGTGTGACCGATGTCGTGACCGAGGGCTATCGCTTCGATTAAATCAAGGTCGAGATTTAACATTCTGCCGATATTGCGCGCGATACGCGACACAAGCTGAACGTGGAACGCGCGGTGTGAAATGTCGTCGTTTTTATAGAATGAGAAAACCTGCGTTTTGTCGGCGTAGCGGTTATAGTAGGGACTGTGCATGATTTTTTCGACATCTCTCACAAACTCGGGACGCCAGACGGACTCAATATCGTGATTGCTTCTGCGTCTTACGGCTCTGCCTTTAAGCGCTTTTTCGGGCTGCTCCTCAATAATTCGTTTTTGCAGCTCAGCACTTAATTTTTCGTATATAAGTTTATTACTCATAATAAAATCTTCCTTTAAAAAGTATTCAAATATATTTTAACACACGCGCCATACCATTTACATAACAAAGAAGTATAAAAAATATACAAATTTTTAAAATAAAATTATACAATTTGTCCAAAATATCGAAATGTCAAAAAGAATGATGACAAAACGGCAGGTGTATGATATAATAAATATGTATAAAAAGCTTTATACAGGTTTACATAATAAGGAGAGATATGAAATGAAAAAAGTATTGGCAGGTATCATGGCGTCATGTCTTGCAATATGCTCGGTATCGTCCGTGTTCGCGGCAAACGATTTGCGTACATACAGCGAGAAAGGAAGCCTGTCTGTTCAAAAGGATGATGTTATAAAAGAGGATAAGAACTATCTCGGAATAGGCGGGGTGGACTTTTCAAATATGCTTACATGGGGGTCAATATCGTCAAAGACCTCGTCAAAAAATACAGTGACGGTTACAAGCGAAACGGGACGCGCCGCGGAGGAGGAAAGTCATCCGTATATTCCTGTTGAACTTACTATGATTGTGCAGCTTCCGTCAAATTCAAAGAGAGCGAAGCAAAAGACCTTTAAGGCTGAAAATATATACAATTCGGAAGCGGATAATAAAAAAAGCTCGAAAACGGCGTCAGACGAGGGAATGTCGCCGTTTGAATATTATAATTTGACGGTTTCGTATGACGGTGAGGATATTTTTGAAGCGGCTGATATTCCGTCTGACACAACGGAGCTTCAAATTCCGCTCGGCATTTTTAACGCCGTTTCGGATAACGGCACGGACGCTTCAAATTATTCTGACAGCAGGGAATATGTTTTGAGCCTTAAAACAAAGTCCGATACCACAAAGAGTGATGTTAAAAATTACGCTATCCCGTCAAACTGGTCGTGGACAGTGGAAGCGGAACAGCTTCCCGAGCTCACGGACGGCGCGGCTAAAGCAACTGCCGCACCAAAGAACGGCGATACGAAAGCGACTGAAAAACCAGAGGTAAAACAGAAAGATTATAAATTAGAAGCGGGCAAATACGAGGTAGGAAAAGACATTGCGGCAGGAAAATATTACGCGGTCGGCAAAGGCACGCTTGAAACGTACGACGGGGACGGCGCGCTCAGCGGACGGCTTGATTTGGAAGCTGCGTCAAGCGCGAAAGGGTATTATTTTATGACCCTGCGCGACGGTGAAACCGTTTCGTTCTCGGACGGCGCGGATTTATATGTAAACGCTCCCGACACGGACGCCAAGACAAGCCCGCGCGTTACGGCAAGACCCCGCGCGACGGCGAGACCGAGAGCTTCCGCAACGCCGAAAGCGACATCAAAGCCGACATCAGCGCCCAAATCGTCGTCAGCCTCGAAGGCAACGGCGGCGCCAAAAAAGGCGAACCCCAAAACGGGCGATACCGCTCCGATTGCGCCGATTACAGTAATCGCTCTTGCGTCGCTTGCGGCGATAGCGGTAATTCAGATTAAAAAGAAAAATTAAAAAATAAAGCGTCCCCGCGAGGACGCTTTATTTGAAGGTGATTTTATGAAAAAGAAAACGGGAATAATTATTCAGATAATATGCGCCGCGGTGTTTATATGCTGCGCGGTGTATTTGGGAGGCTATTTTTATGAAAGCCGTCACACCCAGAATGAAATTGAAAAGCTTCGCGAAACGGTTGAGGACAGCGGGAAAAACGAGGAAGAATACGTCTCAAACGGTATGCTTAGCTGCTATTTTGACCTTTATAATCAAAACAGCGACCTGACGGGCTGGATAAAAACAGACGATACAAAAATTGACTACCCCGTCATGCTTGCCGCCGACAATGACGAATATATGCACAAGGGCTTTACAAAGCAGTACCAATACAGCGGCTTGCCGTTTGCGGACTGTCAGTGCGACCCCGATAAGCCCAGCGACAATGTGATAATTTACGCGCATAATATGAAGGACGGCAGCATGTTTGCGCACTTGCTTAAATATGAGAGCGAGGATTTTTACCGCGCGCACCCGCAAATTTCGTTCGACACGCTTTATAAGCGCGGCACGTATGAAATAATATACGCGTTCCGCTCCAAGGTCGGCGCGGATAACGAGTTTCGGTACTACGATTATATAAATTTCGGCAGCGAGGAGGAATTTGACGATTTTATTGCCGCCGCGAAGAAGCTTTCGCTTTACGATACGGGCAAATCCGCCGAATACGGCGACAAGCTTCTGACGCTTTCCACCTGCTCGTATAATTCAAGAAACGAAAGATTTGTTGTAATTGCGAAAAGAATAAAAAAAGAGTAAAAAATACGCTCCGGGGTCTTATTCCCCGGGGCGTTTTGCGTCATTCGGCAATTTTGCTCTCGTCTTTTTTCTTTTTATGCTTATGCTTCTTGCACGGCATATGGCAGCCGGGGTAGAGATGCCCGACCTCGATTTCAAAACATTCCTCAATCTCAGCAAGACTAAGCAGACTGTAATCGTCAATTATTCTTAAAAGCGCGGCGGCGCAGGCATATGCGTCGTCATAAGCATGATGATGCGAAAATTTAATGCCGAGCGCGTCGCAAAGCTTGTTGAGCTTGTGGCTTTCAAGCTCTGGATAGGCAAGCTGTGACAGCTTAACCGTGCAGATATAGTCAAAAGTCGGATAGGGAATACCGTAATAGTCAAGCGTCTGGCACATTGCGCCGACGTCAAAGCTTGCGTTATGCGCCACAACCGTTTTTCCCTCAAGATACGGCTTGATTTCGTCCCAATACATATCAAATGTTGGTTTATCTTTAACCATATCAGGTGTAATTCCGTGTATTTTTATATTGTATTTGTTAAATTCAAAAGGAACGGGACGTATAAAAATTTCCTTGCGTTCCGTTATTTTACTGTTTTCCACCACGCATATACCCATACTGCACAGACTTGTAAACTTCGATGTGGCGGTTTCAAAATCTATAGCTACAAAATCCATTGTAATCCCCCTTAAGACACAATTATACTACCTTTTAGGGCTGTTGTCAAATAAGATTTGACATTTTTTACACTATGCCTTATAATAATCACAAGGAGTGATGAGCATGAAAATAGGAATTATAGGCGCGCTAAATCAGGAAATAGAAGCGTTAAGAGATATTATAGACGGTGTGAAAACCGAAAAAATAAGCTCGGTTGATTTTTACTCGGGAAAAATATCGGGAACTGACGTAATTGTCGCCGCGGCTGGCGTCGGAAAGGTGAACGCCGCCGTCACGGCGCAGACAATGATTTTTAAATTCGCGCCCGATTTAATAATAAATGTCGGCGCGGCGGGCGGATTGTCGCCGAAGCTCGGAATAGGCGATATTGCGGTTGCGTCAGCCGTTGCCGAGCATGATATGGACACTACCGCGATAGGCGACCCTAAAGGGCTTATATCGGGGCTTGATACAGTGTTTATCGACTGCGACAAAGCTATAGCCGATTTAATGGAACAGGCGGCGAAGAAAACGGGTCTTGCGACGGAAAGAGGCGTTATAGCCTCGGGCGACCAGTTCATTCACACGAATGAGGAGCGGGAGCGGATAATCAGAGAATTTAACGCGATAGCAACGGAAATGGAGGGCGCGAGTATCGGCCATGTGTGCGCAATGAACGGCGTTCCGTTCGGCGTACTGCGCGCAATTTCCGACGGCGCAAACAGCGGCAGCGTTATGGATTATCCGACGTTTGCGGCAATGGCGGCGAAAAACAGTACACAGATAATCAAATATATGCTGGAGGAATTAAGCAATGAAAAAAATTAAAAGCTTCAGCGTAGACCACAGAAAATTAAATGAAGGCGTGTATATTTCACGCATTGACGGCGATATTGTAACATACGATTTGCGCTTTTGCAAGCCGAACACGGGCGTAATACTTGACAACAGCGCAATTCACACGACGGAGCATATGCTCGCGACCTTTGCGAGAAACTCCGATATTGCAGATAATGTGATATATTTCGGACCTATGGGCTGTCAGACGGGATTTTATTTTCTTGTGCGCGATACCGTATCGGGCGAAAAGGTTTTGAGCGTGATAAAAGATATTTTACAGAAAACGCTTGATTATGAGGGCGAGGTTTTCGGCGCAAGCGAAACGGAATGCGGCAATTACCGCAATCTTGAGCTTTCTGCCGCAAAACGCATATGCGGGGAATATCTTGAAAAAATAAAGAATTTAACAAAAATAATTGATTATAATGAAATTTAATGCAACCTTTTGAGGCTTTCATCGGTATTTATAATAGAAGTATAAATACGAGGAGGAAATACTATGAAAAAACTATTAACAATTATTTTATCGCTTGCAATGCTGCTGCCGTGCATGACGGCTACGGCGAAAACCGACGATATTAAGGTCATGCTTGACGGCAAGCAGGTGCAGTTTGACGTTGCACCGATTATTGAAAATGACCGCGTGCTTGTACCGCTGCGGGCAATTTTTGAGGCAATGAGCGCTGAAGTGCAATGGGATGAGAAAAATCAGGTTATAACGGCAGTCAAAGCTGATTATGACTATAGGATACTTATTCCGATTGGTTCAAAAACAATAACTTTGCAATGTATGAATTTACATTCAACTGCAAGTGACGGCACAAGTGCCATACAGCTTGACACGCCTGCCCGTATAGTAAATAACCGCACTCTTGTACCGCTTCGGGCAGTATCAGAAGCGTTTGACTGTAACGTAGAGTGGGACGGAAAAACGCATACTGTTACAATAATCTCGTCCGCCAAAACTACACCAATACCGACAGCACAAACCTTTGAAGAAAAGCTTTTATCCAAAATGCCGCAGGACAAAAACTACATGGTATCACCGTTTTCGCTTAAAATGGCGCTTGCAATGGCGGCAAATGCCGCAGACGGCGAAACTCAGTCGGAAATTCTGAAAGCTCTTGACATAGATAATTTGGACGCATACAATGCTCAGTCAAAAGCGCTTCTTGGAATTATTGCGGAAAATGCAGGACAAGAGGGTATGCCCGTATTTGAAATTGCTAATTCA
>CAZBXN010000011.1:0-23601 GCA_964496015.1 uncultured Lachnospiraceae bacterium
CGCTTCCGCGTCCGTTTCAGCCCTGTCCTCGCTGTTTTGAAGCAGAAATTCAAGGTTGTCAAGACAGGTGTACACTCTTTCAAGCGCGGATTTTGACTGTTCCATAAGCAAATCCGAAAAATTCACGGGGTTTCTGTAATGCGCGGAAAGCATGAAAAATCTGACCGTTTCACCGCCGTATTTTTCTATCATATCACGCGCCGTAAAGAAATTGCCCGCCGACTTGCTCATTTTTTTGTTATCTATATTTATATAGCCGTTGTGCATCCAGTAGTTGGCGAACGGCTTGCCGTTAGCGCACTCCGACTGCGCGATTTCATTTTCATGGTGCGGGAAAATCAAATCCTGTCCGCCCGCGTGAATGTCGATTGTTTCGCCTAAATACTTGTTTACCATCGCGCTGCATTCGATATGCCAGCCCGGTCTGCCCATTCCCCACGGGCTTTCCCACGCGATTTCCGTCGGCTCCTTCTGCTTTTTCCACAATGCAAAATCCATTGAATCCTTTTTATGCTCGCTTACGTCAATTCTCGCGCCCGCTTCCAAATCCTCCAGCGGCTGCTTTGACAGCTTTCCGTATTCCTTGAATTTCTTCGTTGAAAAATACACGTTACCGTCAACATTGTATGCAAAGCCTTTTTCTTCAAGCGTTTTTATAATATTTATAATAGCGTCAATATTCTCTGTCGCCTTCGGGTGAATTGTAGCGGCATGAACGCCCAGCGCCTCCGCGTCCCTGAAATATTCGTCAATAAACCTGTCGCCCAGCGCTTTTACGGTTGTGTTTTCCTCTTTTGCGCGATTTATCATCTTGTCGTCAACATCCGTGAAATTCTGCACGAACGTAACCTTCATTCCACGGTATTCCATATAACGGCGGAGCGTGTCAAATATAATCAGCGGACGCGCATTGCCTATATGGATATAATTATATACCGTCGGCCCGCAGGCGTACATTTTAACCTCGTTTGGCGTAATCGGTACAAATTCCTGCTTCTGACGCGTTAAGGTATTATATATTTTCATAATTAAGCATCCCTTTTTCTATAATCTGCATGTTTTATTATATATGATTATTTGGTAAATTTCAACTGTTTTTTTAAGAAAAAGTTAAGTTTTAATGCGAACCGTATTTCTTTATATTTTTGTCTGTTATTTTTCATTATTTTTTAATTTACATTTTTTTAAAATTGCGGTATAATTGATATAGCGACCGTAACCAACACTTATTCACGCACAATATGTATCGGTGTTCCCTGACGCGGAGGTGTCATGGGACTAAAAGACTAAGACGGTTACAATCTCAAAACAAGGAGAAGGATATATGGAAAAATATTTAGATGAAACACTTTCAACCGAAGAACGCGTTGAAGACCTGCTGTCAAAAATGACGGTTGAAGAAAAAGCCGCGCAGATGCTGCATAACGCCGCGGGAGCAGAGCGTCTTGGAATTCACCCCTACAACTGGTGGAACGAAACGCTTCACGGCGTGGCGCGCGCGGGGACGGCTACCGTATTTCCGCAGTGTATCGGGCTCGGGGCGACATTCAATACCGGGCTTGTCAAAAGCATTGCGGACATCTGCTCTACGGAGGGCAGAGCGAAATATACGGAAAGTGTAAAGCATGGCGATTACGGCATTTACAAGGGCTTAACATACTGGACGCCTAACATAAACATTTTCCGCGACCCCCGCTGGGGACGCGGACATGAAACATATGGCGAAGACCCGTATCTTACGGCGCAAATGGGACTTGCTTTCGTAAAAGGCTTACAGGGTGAAACTAAGCACTTAAAAGCCGCGGCATGCGCGAAGCATTTCGCCGTTCACAGCGGGCCTGAAGAGCTACGCCATGAATTTGACGCGGTCGTAAGCGAAAAGGATTTAAGGGAAACGTATCTTCCCGCTTTTGAGGCTCTTGTAAAAGAAGGAAACGTTGAAGCTGTAATGGGCGCGTACAACCGTACAAACGGCGAGCCGTGCTGCGGCAGCAAAACGCTTCTTACCGACATTCTCCGCAATGAGTGGGGCTTTAAAGGTCATGTTGTTTCCGACTGCTGGGCAATACGCGATTTTCACGAAAACCATAAAGTGACAAAAACTCCCGAGGAGTCTGTCGCTCTCGCGCTTAAAAACGGCTGCGACTTAAACTGCGGCTGTACATATGAGCATCTTTTAAAGGCGTACCGCAAGGGCATGGTTACGGAGGAGGATATTGACACCGCTATGCGCCGATTGCTCACGACATGGTTTAAGCTCGGACTGTTCGACAAGGAAACGGAATACGACGATATTCCCTATTGTACGGTTGCAAGCAAGCCTCACCGCGATATTGCGCTTGAAGCGGCGCGCGAAAGCATGGTACTGCTTAAAAATAACGGAATTCTTCCGCTTGCCGACAATATAAAAACTATCGGCGTAATCGGTCCGAACGCGGACAGCCGCGAGGTGCTGCTCGGCAATTACGCGGGCACTCCGAAGCGGTTTGTGACCGTTCTTGACGGAATTATTGACGAAGCGGATAAACATTTTGTTAATGTACTGTACAGTCAGGGCTCGCATTTATGGAGAAACAGAACGCAGTCGCTCACGCAGGAATACGAGCTTGACAGCGAGGCTATGGCAGTCGCGGAAAATTCCGACGTTGTTATACTCTGTCTTGGTCTTGACGCCACGATTGAGGGCGAGCAGGGCGACGCGGGCAATGAATTCGGTTCGGGCGACAAAAAGGATTTGCAATATCCCGCTATTCAGCGTCATCTTATGGAAAAGGTTCTCTCCTGCGGCAAGCCCGTGATACTCGTATCACTTACGGGCAGCGCAATGGATATGCGCGAAGCCGACGAAAAATGCGACGCGGTTATTCAGGCGTGGTATCCCGGCGGCGAGGGCGGAACGGCAGTCGCGGAGCTGCTGTTCGGAAAATATTCGCCCTCTGGCAAGCTTCCCGTAACCTTTTACCGCGAAACGTCGGATTTACCCGCTTTCACGGACTATTCAATGAAAAACCGCACCTACAGATATTTTGAGGGAACGCCTATGTATCCCTTCGGGTTCGGACTGTCTTACACAACATTTAAATACGAAAAATCGGGAATTGAATACGCGGATAACGAAATTAAGGTAAGCGTCAGGGTTAAAAATACGGGACTTTACGACAGCTTTGAAAAGGTTCAACTCTATGCTGAACCCATAAATTGCAGTAAGCCTGTCCCCCGCTATGAGCTTAGGGCATACAAAGCGGTATATCTGCGCACGGGAGAAGAAAAAGAAGTAACGCTGTCAGTAAGGCGTAAGGATTTACTGCTGTATGATGAAAACGGCAGGAAATTCGAGCATAAAAACGGCTTTAGATTTTATGTAAGCGGCGGTCAGCCCGACGGGCGCACCATAGAGCTTACGGGTATAAAGCCTGTTATATTTGAAACAAATTTATAATATTTATCAGGGGACACATAAATTATGTGTCCCCTGATATGTAGTTTGTATGTACGATATATGAAATAAATTTTTTGAACAAATTTTTCTAATTTACTTTATAATTATCAAATGAAACATATACATTTGTGAGCGGCTTCATCTTATCGTCCCAGATAAATACCTTTAAGGCCGCGTATGACTCATCAAATGCTTTCAATGTCAATTTGGTTGTTTCCGTTTTTTTAAGCGGAACTCTTTTTACTTCAACCAATTTGCCGTAATTGTACATCGCCGCACAGACATAGGCGTTTTCATACAAATCATCTGACGTTATTGATTTTACATCTACCGTAATATTATGTACCATATTTTTAAAGTCCAATGTTTGGTCTATGTCCGCTTCTATCGGCATCGGCTCGGGTGTCGAAGGTGTGGGCTTCGCAGTTGACGCCGGCTTCGGTGTAGGTGTCGGATTTCCGCTCGGCGTCGGTGTTGCCGTCGGGTCGGGACGCGGAGCATCCGGGTCGTCAATTATATACGGACTATCCGCCGTACCCTCGCCCTCAATAAACGCCGCGCCTTTCGACAGATAGAACAGCGGACGCACACCTCCGACCTCGCCGTTATACGCATACGCCTCGCCGATTGAGCCGTCGGCGCTTACCAATCGCATTTTATTATCTGTATTGCCTCTCGGCAAACCGAGCCAATACGAAAAATAATTATACTGCGACATACCGTAAGGCTTGCTTTCGGTGTTTTCAACACATTTTGCGGTCGGCTTCACCATATAATATTTATCGCCTAAAATATCACGGTTTTCCCACATCAGTCCCAAATGTGAAGCATCGGGCAAAATGACTTTGCCGTCGGCTATAATTTCATAGCTTCTATTTGAACATTCCTCAGGCAGGGATTCTATCGCTCCTACAGGCGAGCCTACATAGCTCAAATCCTTATTGTAGTTAATAGGAGTGTCAACCTCAGCATATGATATCAGCGAGCGATACCAGTCGGGGCTGGTTACCTCTCTATATTTAAAGGAATACATCGCACCAAGCTCTTTACCTGTGAAATTTCTCAAAAAGCCCTCGGCGTCATCATAGGCGTTAATACCGTTATAAACATGCGTCTTATCTGGCGGATTTTTACAAAGCCATTTTATTTCGCCCGCCTCTGCCGAGGAATTAAACCATGAGCGCATATTGCTATCGCCCCAGAAATTCGAGCCTGCGGTTATTCTGTTCTCCGTAATCGTATCCGATATATTGTCATATCTGAAATGTGACGACATAATAGTTCTGTTTCCAAGATAGACATAGCCTGTTGTTTGGCTGCCGCCCGCGTCATATGGCTTAACGTCTATGATTTTATCGCTTATCATAGCCGCTCCGTGTTCGTCCTCTCCTATACAGCGCCATAAAATCGGCTCGCCGTTGTATGTTCCCATTTGAATATAGTCGCCTGTCTGTACTTTTGACTTTATCTGCGTTCCGCTTCCCTCAAATGAATACGGGTAAATATCCTTACCGTTTCCCTTCGTAAATTCTGCGTCTACATCAAGATAAAACGCGGGACGCACGCCGATATATGTGGTACCCTCGGTGTCCGCGGGCGCGGTGTCCGCGCGCAAATTTCCATATTCGTCATATTGCACAATACATACATTCCTGTCGTCGTGACCTGAGGTGCCTACCCAATACGGATAGAAAGCAAACGGAGATTTATCCATATTGGGATCAGCGTTTGCAAGCGCCTGATAAGTAGGAATAGCTTGCCCGCCGGCAGGGCTTCCCATGAGTGTTACAATCTGCATTGCATCGGGCAAAAATATCTTATCGCGCGTATATTCCGCATAGGCATTCCTATAGCTGACATGCGAGCCTTGATAATTGCTGCCGACAGAATACGTACCGCTGCCCGTATCAGCCTTATCCCTATCCAACGCCGAAAGAACGGTTCGCTTTGAAGCGACTTTTACCGCGCTTATTTCCTTCTCGGTAAAGCCGTTAAGGAAGCCCGCCTCCTTATCGTAGGCGTTAATCCCCTCATAAATATGCTCCTTGTCGGGCGGATTGCCGCAAAGCCATTCGACCTGTCCTGCGTCCGCCGAGGAATTGAGCCATGAGCGCATATTGCTGTCACCCCAGTAATTCGTTCCTCTTGACACTCGCAGACCTCCGCGCTCGTGGGACGTACCCGTAATTTTATCGGCTTCGCTTTTTGCGTCAAAGGGTTTAAAGGTCAATATGTTCTCACTTACCATCAAAGGAAGGTAGCCCTCCTTCCACACGCCGTTATCTTTTACCTCGAGGTCCTCTTTGTACGGCGTGCCGTCATACTTAACGGGTGTGCCGTCCTCCTCGTAACGGTCAATTCTCTCAAAGCCGACACAGCGCCATGTTACTTTTTCTCCGTAATATGTACCCATTTCAACATAATCGCCGATTTTGATATTTTTTGCGGAAAACTTATTTTTCTCTGCGGGAGAGGACATACGCAGTATATAAGGATTATCGCTCGTACCGTCGCCGCTTTCCGCAGCCGCGGCACTTTTTGCGTAAAACATGGGACGTATTCCCGACCCTAAGCATGGATAGTGACCGTAAATTGCGTCTTTGCTTGCCGAAAAGGTTTTTATGTATATGTCCGCAAGTTCAGAGGTTACAAACGGCGAACGGAGCAAACAGTCCTTTTTGTAATAGTTTTCGCCAAGCTTATTTGACGCGCTGTTTCTATACATAATATCAAATTGCTTAATATCGGGTAAAAACACAGTGTCCATAGACAGACGGTAAAGCGCGTTATCATACTCCTTTGTCGGAAATGTTTTTATTGAAAGACTGTCAATCGTACTTTTACTATCATGGAAACGGTCGTAACCGTACTGCGAGGCATAGTCCGTACCGTCTGAGTCCGATATTCCGAGAATATTTTTTTGCCGTACTGTCATCATAGTCAGCCGCTCTTCATCGGTAAAATTGCTCAAAAATCCCGCTTCCTGAGCGTATTCCTGGCTTTCATAGACACGTTCTGAAACAGGCGGATTTCCGTCAGTCCATACAACCTCACCCTCGGGCGCATCGGAATTTAGCCAGTCGCGTATATTAGAGTCACTCCACAGGTTTGAACCCGAAGTGTTTCGCGCCGTCTGCGTATCGTGGGACGACGGTATTTTACTTGATGTGATTGTAGCGTCAAACGCCTTAACGCACAGAACCTCGTCCGATACAAACAGCGGAACCTCGCCCGAATCGCCGTCAGCCTCATACATTGTATAGTATTTATCCTGCATAAGGCTATTAACAGCGCCGCCGTACCAACGCATCGGGTGAGTGGCGCTGCCGTAGCCGATACAGCGCCATTTAATGGGCTTGCCGTTGTATGTTCCCATTTGAATATAGTCGCCCACTTTGATTTTGTCGGCAGTTATGTCCTCTTCCGCTTCCGTCGCAGGCATTGCCGCGACGAGTGACACAAGTACCGTAAAAGCGGTTATAAGCGATAAAATTCTATTTTTCATCATCTCTGTCCCCTTTAAAATTTATTTTAACGCTCTGTGCAAAAATGTCACAATCTGACCTCTGCTGCAAATATCGTCGGGCGAAAATTCCGTTTCCGACGTGCCGCTCGTAATTCCGTTCTGTACTGCCCACGCAACAGCTTCCGCGTAATAAGCGTCAGACGGCACGTCTGTAAAGTCTGTATTTATGTCAGCCGCGGGCGAGCCCGCATTCTGCCACAGGTACATAACCGTCGAAGCGCGCGTGCAGGGCGTATCCGCCGCAAATTCCATATCGGTAACCATACCCTTATAGTACGCCCATAATGCGGAATTATAGTAGTAATAATCACCGCCGTCCCAAATATCCGTAAACGGGCTTCCGCCCTCCATCTCGGGCGCGTCTACCGCGCGGTGCAAAAACGTCAAAATCTGCGCGCGGTTACAAGTATCGTCGGGCGCAAATTCAGTGTTTGATACGCCTGTCGTAATACCCTTATCCACTGCCCATGTAACCGCGTCTGCATAATACGCGTCCGCCGCAACATCTCTGAATTTAGTCTTTGACGGCTTCTTCGTAGCCTTTGGCTTTGCCGTCGCTTTGGGCTTTTCTGTCGCTTTGGGTTTTGCCGTTGCTTTCGGCTTTTCTGTTACTTCGGGTTTTGCCGTTGTTTTCGGCTTTTCCACGGCAGCAGGAGCTTTGACGCTTGTGTCAAGCTTAAAAAATTCCACGCTGTATTTAATCGTCGTCGGAGTATCCTCGCCCTTTTTGTAAACGCCCGATATTGTAACGTCAACCTTGTCGCCGCTGTGGTATTTCCATTCCGGTGCGAAAATAACACAAAAACCGCTGCCGTATTTTGCCGTGGATACATTAAAGTAGTTTCCCGATTTATCCTTATCGGCAGATGTAAGCGTTATATCCTTATACGCGCCTGTTTTAAGGTCTATGTGCATACTTACCTGAATATCCTTTGTCATTTTCTCGTCAAATACCGACCTGTTTAATGAAATCGACCACGGATAAGCATCTCCGAACATATTTGTCGGGTGATAGCCGACAGCGGGCCATGTGACGCAGTCGTATTTTCCGCCTGCTCTGCCTGTATTAAAGGCGTACATTACGCTGTAGCCCCTACCCGCCCAGCTGTCTGACGCCGCGCCGAGACCTGTTGCCTCCATTTTTGGGTTTAAAACCCAGCGTCTGTGTCCGACTGAATCTATGTTGCCGCTGCCGTTGTCAGCCAAATATCCCAAAATGGAATCAGATATGATTTGATTTGGGTTAAGAACAAGGGTTTTAGTATATATATTACCCTCTGAAGTACCCTTATATCCTTTTTGGTAGAAGTCATCGGGCATAACGGCGGGCTGCTTGGGAGTGTGGTTCAGTTTTCCCTCGCACAAGAGCAGCGCCGCTCCGTACTGCGCGTAGGTGTTATAGTCCTTATCAAGATATACGTCGCTCGGAATATCGGCAAGATAGCGCGCAAAGTTTATCATATTCACACCGTCCTTTTTCGCGCCCTCGGCAACCTTGCCCGCCTTAAAGCTGTCCTTCTCATAGCCGTACACAAACGCTTCTTCCTCGTACAAATCGCCGTTAAACGACGGCTTTAGCTGCGCCCATTTTAAATTGATGTCGTCCTTACTTTTCTGCGCTTCAAGCGTTATAACCGACTCTGCAAAAACGCTCGGAACTGCTGACAAAGCAAACGTCATAGATACGGCAAGCAGTGTTGACAAAATCTTTTTCATGCTCATTTCTCCTTTTTCATACAGATTTATTTTATTATACAATACCATATATTGTAGTTTACGGTTTAATTTCGGTATGAAATGTACAATTTCCGCCCTGAAATGAGAATTACTTTCCTTGAAAACAACTGCGGTTTATGATAGAATAAAAACAGGATGGTGAAAAAGATGTATATTGCGGTTTGTGATGACCAAAATGAGGAATTGAATATTGTTATGTCGCTGCTTGACAGCTGGCAGAAGGAGCAGCGCGTCACATTGCGCTATAAGGCGTTCAGTAACGCTTCGGAGCTTCTGCGCGCGGCGGAAAAAGAAAAATTTACACTATATCTGCTCGACGTCATGATGCCGGGCGTAGACGGTCTTGACGCCGCTCGGGAAATACGCCTGTTCGACGACGTGGCGGATATTGTTTTTCTTACCACATCTCCCGGGTTTGCATATGAAAGCTACGGCGTAAGAGCCTTGGATTATATATTAAAGCCTGTTAACCGCGAACTGTTGTTTCCGATTTTAAACCGCGTTTATAACCGTGAGCAAAAGCCGCTTGAGGCATTGACCTTAAAAACGGGGACAACCCTGATACGCATACCGTTTTCGCAGCTTGCATACGTGGAGGTTATAGGAAAACGGCTTTATTTCAACCTGACCGACGGCGAGGTACGCGAGGTGATGGGCTCGCTGAAAACTTACGAGCCGCTGCTTTTAGCCCGTCCCGAATTTATGCGTATTCACCGCTCCTACATAGTAAACATGCTGCAAACGGAAAAATTTTCCTCAAACGAGCTGTGCACGTTTCAGGGGCACAAATTGCCCGTATCGCGTCTTTTATATCCGCAGCTTCAAAAGGATTATATGAAATTACTTTTCGAGGAAAGGGGCGAATAAAAAATGAATTTTCTTAAATTTATCAGCGTTTTCAATTACGGTCTTGTGCTTATATACGGACTGTTTCTCAGTGTGGAAATTGCGGGCGGCTGTGACAGTAAACGGCAGAAAGCGTTGGTTATCGGTATGTGCCCTGTCTTTTTGATAATACAAACGCTCTGCTGGCTTATGCTTGGAGTTGATACGGTAAAACAGCTTTACCCTCTTATTGTGCATCTGCCGCTTGCGCTGATTATAATTTTTGTGCTGAAAAAGTCCAAAGGCGTCGCGATAATAAGCGTCTGCACGGCGTATCTTTGCTGTCAAATTCCGCGGTGCGTTAATCTTGCATTTACTGCCGTTACAGGCTCGGCTCTTGCGGGCGAGATTTCATATACGCTTGTAATCATACCTGTTTTCGTGCTTCTGCGCCGTTATTTTGCGCGCTCCGCAAACGACGCTATCACGGACTCGCGGCAATCGCTTATTCTTTTCGGCAGTCTGCCCGCGGCATACTATATTTTCGACTATGCAACAGTTATCTATTCCGATATTCTCTATAACGGCGACAGGTCTGTAATTGAATTGCTTCCTACAATTCTCATTATTTTTTATGTGGCGTTTTTAACCGTCTACCGCGACCAGAACCAAAAGCGCAGTCAGGCAGAGCTTCAAAATTCCCTGCTTCAATCGCAGTTAAAGCAGGCGGAGGGCGAAATGGCTGCTTTACGGAAATCCGAAACGCAGTCGGCGGTTTATCAGCATGACATCCGTCATCATCTGAATATGCTCCAAAATCTTTTAATGAACAATAAATTACAACAGGCGGAGGAATACATAAACAAGGTTCAGTCGGATATTGAAGCAATCACCCCAAAGCGTTTTTGCGAAAATGAAACGGTAAATCTGCTGTGCTCCTCTTTTTTGAACAATGCGGATAAAATAGGAGCAAAGCTTTCGTTAGACGTCCGGCTTCCGAAAACGCTTTCCATTACCGACCCCGAGCTTTGCTCGGTGCTGTCCAACGCGCTTGAAAACGCGCTGAATGCCGCGGAAACGCTTGAAAACGAGCGTAAATGGGTAAGCCTTTACTGCGGCGTACGATTTGGCAAGCTGCTTATTGAGGTTAAAAATCCCTATAACGGCGAAGTGACGTTCAGGGACGGCTTGCCCGTTTCCGATAAGGACGGTCACGGCTTCGGCGCGATAAGTATTCGCGCCATTGCCGAACGCAGAGGCGGTATCTGCACATTTAAGTCGGAGGACGGCATTTTTGAGTTCAGATTTATGCTTCCCATAAAAAATCAATAATACATTTCACGCCGATTATACTACATTTCGTGTCGCGGACACCATTAACCTTCTATATATTGTTATAATTTAGAAAAATAAACTTTATAAAGGAGAAATTTAAAATGAAAAAAAGAATTATAAGTCTTATATCGGCAATTTGCATGACGGCGATTTTGCTTCCGTCTACGGCTTTTGCGTTTGACGCGCAGGATGCGGTACATCTTATAAGCGAAAACAAATCGAAAATCTATGTTGATAACGACACAACGGAGGAAAGCCTTAAGGCAAGCTTTGAAAAGCTTTTACCCGAGGACAGCGGCGTTGAGCTTACCATTATCGGCTTTGACAAGCAAAATGCGACTACGGAGGACAGAGGAAGCATCGGCGTAAAAATACACTGTGTTTCGGGAACATACAGCCTTGACGAATATATGATATTATATATACCCGTGGCTGAGCAGAACGATAACGAAACAAAGCTTATTGAGGAGGACGCGGAAGCTGTTAAAGCGGCGTTTGACGAATATATAGCTTCTGTTACCGTAACGTCGGACAATATTTTAACTCATAAAAAGGCTTTATTAAAGGCTGCCGAAGAAGCCGTTAAAAACGGTTCCGAAGTAAATTGGCTCACTGACCCGCTTTTCTCCACGGCTATGCCGAAAAACGGAAACAACGGTCATATCCGAGGTTTTCTAAGTCTTGTTTTAGGCGCGGAAACTCGTGCGGTAGAGCTTAACGCAGTAGTTTACGAGGACGGCTCTGCCGCTATGAAATCAAAGGAAAACAATAACGAAACGGCTAAACCGACCGCTGAACCGACTGTTGAACCGACGCAGGAACCCGCTCCGACAGATGCTCCCGAAATAACGCCCGCACCCGTTACCGCGCCGTCAATCCCCGCAATCGGCACGGCTCATCCCTCAACGCAGGTTGTAGAGATAGACGGAAATAAGGTGACATTTGAAATGTACGCGCTTTTAAACGAAGATGGAAATCCGACAAATTATATAAAAGTACGCGATTTGGCGCTTGCGCTTAACGGAACGGCAGCTCAATTTGAGGTGGACTGGAACGGCGCGGTTAACCTTGTAAGCGGTACGCCGTACACGGCGAACGGTTCTGAAAACAATACGCCCTTCTCGGACGAAAGAGAATATACTCTTCCCGCAAATCCAACTAATGTAAACGGCGAAGCAAGCGACCTTACAGCTATTTTCCTGACGGACGACAACGGCGGCGGCTACACATATTATCAGCTCCGCGATTTAGGCAAAAAGCTCGGCTTTAATGTCGGCTGGGACAGCGAAAGAGGCATTTTCGCAGAAACCGACAAGGCTTATCAGGAATAATCACGGAAGTTAAATATGAAAATAAGGATTAAACTCCTTGAACCAAAAAGAGATAAAAAAAGTGACTGTATAAACAGTCACTTTTTTATGCCGGTTAAACTTCCTCAATAATCGGTAAAATCATAGGATTGCGCTTTGTAAGCTCAAAAATGTATTTTGCAACGCAGGCTTTCATATTGCTCTTTATTGTAGACCAATCCATACTGCGCTTTGACATGCAGTTTTCCACGCTGTCCTCGACAATGCTTTTAATACCCTCAATCAGATTTTCCGCTTCTCTTACGTATACAAAGCCTCGTGAAATGACATCGGGACGCGAAACGAGCTTTTTATCCAAATGCGAAATAGTAACAACCACTATTATAAGCCCGTCCTCCGCGAGATGCTTTCTGTCGCGAAGCACAATATTGCCGACATCGCCGACGCCTAATCCGTCAACGAGAATTTTTCCCGCCTGAACCATGCCCGTCACCTTTGCATGCGAGCTGTCGAGCTCCAGAACGCTGCCGTTTTCAAGCACAAAGCTGTTGCTTGCGGGTATTCCCACCTTTTCGGCAAGCGCCTTATGAAGCACAAGATGTCTGTGTTCGCCGTGTACGGGGATAAAGAACTTCGGCTTTGTAAGCGCCAAAATAAGCTTTAATTCCTCCTGACACGCATGTCCCGAAACGTGAACCTCCGAAAGCGACTTGTAAATCACCTCCGCGCCGATTTTAAACAGCTCGTTCACGACATTTGAAACCGATTTCTCATTGCCCGGGATAGGCGTTGCGCTCAGAATTATAAGGTCGTCCTTAGTAATCTCGACTTGCCTGTGGTCGCTGTAAGCCATGCGCGTAAGCGCGCTCATCGGCTCACCCTGCGAACCTGTTGTAATAATAACTATCTGACTTGGTTTATAGTTTTTGATGTTGTCGATGTTAATAAGAACGCCCTCGGGAACCTTCATATATCCGAGCAAAATGGAAATTTCTATGATATTTTCCATACTTCGTCCCGAAACTGCCACTTTTCTGTGATTTTTCGCAGCCGCGTCAATAATCTGCTGTACTCTGTGCACATTTGACGCGAAAGTAGCAACAATAATACGTTTATTGCAGCCTTTAAATATCTGTTCAAACTTTGCGCCTACCGTCCGTTCGCTCATTGCGTACCCCGGACGCTCAACGTTTGTGCTGTCCGACATCAGCGCAAGAATTCCCTCTTTGCCTAAATCTCCGAGTCTGGCGAGGTCAATCATATCGCCGACAATAGGTGTTGTATCAATCTTAAAGTCGCCCATATGCAGCACCGTTCCGACAGGCGTTTTAATCGCCAGCGCAACAGAGTCCGCAATCGAATGATTTGTGCGTATAAATTCAACCTTAAAATTCTGTCCTACCGATACCGTATTTCCCGCTTTTACGCGGACAAGCTTAACCTTTGAAAGCAGTTCATGCTCCTTTAATTTATGCTCGACAAGTCCGAGCGTCAGTCTTGTTCCGAACACGGGCACGTTTATCGCCTTTAAAAAATAAGGCAGACCGCCGATGTGGTCTTCATGTCCGTGCGTAAGAAATATTCCCTTGATTTTTGACCAGTTCTTTTCGAGATAGGTTATGTCGTTTATAACCATATCAACGCCCGGCATATCATCATCAGGGAACGCCATACCGCAGTCAACCATTATAATCTCATTTCCGAACTCGAAAGCGGTCAGATTTTTTCCGATCTCATCTAATCCGCCCAATGGTATGACCTTGAGTTTTTTAGTTCTTGCCACAAAATTACCTCCATATTTAGTTTTTTAGTCCGAACATTATTACAACATATCTATTATACCACATATTGCCACAATTAGTCAAGTCATGGAGGAAAATATATACTTTATTCTTATAAATCACGGTATCTTATCATACCGCACGTTTTACATTTCTTCTATATTCTCGCCGAGATACTTCGCCACGGAATACACGTCCTTGTCGCCTCTGCCGGAAAGACAGATAACAAGGATTTTATCTTTTCCCATTTTCGGCGCGATTTTTCTTGCAAGCGCAATCGCATGCGCCGACTCAATCGCGGGAATTATACCCTCCGTGCGCGACAGATACGTAAACGCGTCTACCGCTTCCTTATCGGTTATCGGATAATACTCCGCCCTGCCCGTTTTTGCCAGATTTGCATGTTCGGGCCCTATTCCGGGGTAGTCAAGCCCCGCCGATATTGAATATACGGGCATTATATTGCCGCCCTTATCCTGCAAAAACAGCGATTTCATACCGTGCAGAACGCCGAGCGTTCCTTTTGATATTGTTGCGGCATGACGCTCCGTGTCAACTCCGTCGCCCGCCGCTTCCGCGCCGTACAGCTTCACTGACGGCTCGTCAATAAAATCGGCAAACATTCCTATCGCATTTGAACCGCCGCCAACGCATGCCATTACCGCGTCGGGCAGTCTGCCTTCCATTTCCATAAGCTGCTTGCGTGTTTCCTCGCTGATAATTTTCTGGAAATGCTTCACGATTTCGGGGTACGGATGAGGACCTACAGCCGAGCCGAGCACATAAAACGTATCGTCCGCGTGCGCCGCCCATGAGCGCATAGCCTCGTTTGTAGCGTCCTTAAGCGTTCCCGTCCCGCTTGTTACAGGCTGAACCTCCGCGCCCAAAAGCTTCATGCGAAACACATTGAGAGCCTGACGCTTCGTGTCCTCAATACCCATGAAAACAGTGCATTTAAGCCCGAGCATAGCCGCGAAAGTCGCGGTCGCAACGCCGTGCTGACCCGCGCCCGTTTCGGCAAGAACCTTTTTCGCGCCCATGCGCTTTGCCAAAAGGCACTGACCGATTACATTGTTGATTTTGTGCGCGCCCGTATGATTTAAATCCTCGCGCTTTAAATAAATCTTCGCGCCGCCGATGTCTTTCGTCATATTTTCGGCATAATAAAGCACTGACGGTCTGCCCGTGTACTGCTTATGATAGAAATTCAGTTCCTTTATGAATTCCTCGTCATTTTTATATTTATTGAACGCGTTTTCAAGCGTGATAAGCGCATTCATGAGCGTTTCCGACGCGTACTGACCGCCGAATTCGCCGTATCTTCCCTTTTGCATTTCTATTCTCCTCTCAACTCATCTCGTTACGTCAATTACTGCGCCGTTGTTATTCTTACCGCGTAATTTTCGTTGTCCCATTCAACCTTTTCGCCGAGCGACTCAATTACAAATCTCAGCGGAACAAAGGTTCTGTCGCCTTTAAGCTTCGCGGGAACATCAAGCGCTTTGGGCTGAGAATTTATAAACGCTCCGCCGTCAATTTGAAGTGCGATAAATGTCGTTTCGCCGTTCTTTTCCCTTGCCGCTACGACTGTTTTCGTTTCATCGTCCCACTGCACGTCCGCGCCTACAGCCTCGAATATCGCGCGCATGGGAACAAGCGTTCTGTCATGTTCGATATACGGATTTACGTCAAATGTCATTTTTTCGCCGTTTAAATACACGCTCGGCTCGTTATTCGCCGCAAGTGCCGATATTGACGACAACGCCATAACCGCTGCAATTACTGATGCTATTATTTTTTTCATAATCTTTTCTCCTCTCGAATATCATATTATATTTATTATAACAAATTTTTTTAATTTTTTCAATAGCTTTCTTTCAGGTATTTTTCCGCAATTTCGGCGCAGTCGCGCACGCAGCCGACACACGGACGTTTTTTATAAAATTCTGCCGTGCGTTCGGTAGGTTTTGCGCCGTTATCATGCGGTTTGTTCAACCCGAGCAAATCGCCGCAGATAATTGAGCCGTTCTTTTCCTCAAATTCGCGCGCCATTTTCTGAACCGTTCCGTAAACCGTTTCACGCGTTTTTAAATCGCCAGCTTCGCCGCGGCTGATATTCATTCCCACGGTCATGAACATGCCCGAAACCGCGCCGCACGTAAGTCTCATGCGTCCCATTCCGCCGCCGAAGCCCTCGGATATTTTCATTGCTGTATTAAAATCAAGCCCTAAATCCTCCGCAAACGCCCCGATAACCGCCTGTGCGCAGTTATAACCCGATTTAAAAAGCTCCTCCGCTCTGTCTGCCTTTGTCATATTCCTGCAACTCCTGTTCTTCTTGCCGCTTCGGCAACCGCCTTAGCGACATTTTCCGCAACGCGCTTATCAAACGCGTCGGGGATTATGTATTCCTCATTAAGCTCATCGTCGGTGATTATTCCCGCTATCGCCTCCGCCGCCGCAATTTTCATCTCGTCGTTTATGTCGCTTGCTCTTACGTCAAGCGCACCTCGGAAAATCCCCGGGAACGCGAGCACGTTGTTTATCTGGTTCGGAAAATCCGACCGTCCCGTGCCTATTACCCTTACGCCCGCCTTTTTTGCAGCGTCGGGCATAATTTCGGGTACGGGGTTCGCCATAGCGAATATTACGGGGTCTTTTGCCATGGATTTTACCATTTCCTCCGTCACGATATTCGGCGCGCTGACGCCGATAAACAAATCCGCGTTCTTTAACGCTTCCTTTAAATCGCAGTCAATATTTTCGGGATTTGTAAGCTCCGCAAGCTTTGCCTGCTCGGAGTTCATATTTTCGTTTCCGCGGTACAGCGAGCCGAATTTGTCGCACATTATCACATTTTTAAGTCCGCGCGATACGAGTAATCTTGTAATCGCCATTCCCGCAGAGCCCGCACCGTTTACAACCGCTTTAATTTTCGTTATATCCTTGTTTACGACCTTTAAAGCATTTAAAACAGACGCAAGAACCACAACTGCCGTGCCGTGCTGGTCGTCGTGAAATACGGGAATATCACATTCCTCTTTCAGACGGCGTTCTATTTCAATGCAGCGGGGCGCGGAAATATCCTCGAGGTTAATTCCACCGAATGAGCCCGATATAAGCTTTACCGTGTTTACAATTTCGTCAACGTCCTTTGATTTCACGCAAAGCGGAAACGCGTCAACGTCCGCGAACGTCTTAAACAGCGCGCATTTGCCCTCCATTACGGGCATACCCGCCTCGGGTCCTATGTCGCCCAAGCCCAGCACCGCCGTGCCGTCCGTTATTACGGCTACAAGGTTTCCCCTGCGCGTATATTTATACGACAAATCCGTATCCTTCGCAATTTCAAGGCACGGCTCGGCGACCCCCGGCGTATACGCCACCGACAATTCATCTCTGTTTGTAACCGCCGCGCGGGAAACTACTTCTATTTTTCCCTGCCATTTTTCATGCTGCTTTAAAGCAAACTCTTTTTTGTCCATTATAATCGTCCCTTTTTATAAAATTTCACCTTAAATTATAGCAAAGTTTTTTATTTTTGTCTATAACTTTGTTATTTTTGTCGTATTTTAGCACTTTCAACAAATTATTCACCGTAAAACTTGTATTTTTTTCTTATAAAATGCTTTCTTTTCCGCCCGTTTTGGTATATAATGTATTTATGTATATCTACCGAAGGAGGCAAAATTCTTGATTACTTTAACGGGACAGTCCGTATGCGGCGGAATTTCGTTCGGACGAATTTATACTTTTTCCAGAGAAGAAAGCCAAATCAAGCGTCACCATATCGAAAACAGCGACGATGAGATAAAAAGATTTGAAAAAGCGGTTAAACAGGCTCATAACGAGCTTGACGCGCTTTATAAAAAGGCTCTTTCCGATGTCGGAAAGTCGAACGCGATGATTTTTCAAATTCATCAGCTTATGCTCGTAGACCCCGACTATACGGAGGCAATAAAGAACATAATAGCAAATGAGGCTCTTAACGCCGAAACGGCTGTCGCGCAGACCTGCGACAGCTTTGTCGGAATGTTCGGTTCCATGGAGGACGGCTATATGCGCGAAAGAAGCGCGGACGTAAGAGATGTGTCCGAGCGTCTTATACGAATACTTGAAGGCCGCCCGGGAAACGGAGTTAATTCGGAAGAGCCGGTTATAATAATATCCGACGATTTAGTTCCGAGCGAGCTTGTTCAGTTTGACAAAAACAGTATTCTTGCCTTTGCGACGGAAAAGGGCTCTGTTACCTCGCATACGTCAATCCTTGCGAGAATGATGAATATTCCCGCCGTTATCGGCGTAAATGACTTATTTTTGAAAAATTATAACGGAAAATGCGCTGTGGTTGACGGCTTTGAGGGAAAAATTTATATAGACCCCGACGAAAGCACCGTCCTCGAAATGACGCGCCGTCAGAAGCAGTCGGACAACGAGGCAAAGCAGCTTGAAACGCTCAAGGGCTTAGACAATATAACAAAGGACGGTCAGAAAATCAGGCTTTGCGCCAATATCGGCGGCGTGCTTGACGTGTCCTCGGCGTTTGCAAACGACGCGGACGGCATAGGTCTTTTCAGAAGCGAATATCTTTATCTTGACGGTAAAACCTACCCGTCGGAAGAAGCGCAGTTTGAGGCGTATAAAAGCGTACTGCAAAAGACGGATAAAAAACAGGTCGTAATCCGCACTCTTGACATAGGCGCGGACAAGAAAATCAAATATTTCAATATGCCGCACGAGGAAAATCCCGCGCTCGGAATACGCGCAATAAGAATTTGTCTGCGCCGTCCCGAGATTTTTAAAGAACAGCTGCGCGCGCTCTACAGAGCGTCAGTTTACGGCAATCTCGCGATTATGTTCCCCATGGTTTCCTCGGAATGGGAGATTTTAAAGACATTTGAAATAATCGGCGAAGTAAAAAAGGAGCTTGACAGCGAGAACATTCCGTATTCGGACAATATTCAGCTCGGCTGTATGATAGAAACACCCGCAGCGGCTGTTATAAGCGACGTTTTGACAAATCATCTCGATTTTGTGTCAATCGGAACAAACGACCTTGTACAATACACGCTCGCGGCGGACAGACAAAATCCGTATATGGGCGAGTTCTGCAATTCGCGTCATAAGGCGGTTATGCGCCTTATTAAGCTTACCGCAGACAATGCGCATAAAAACGGAGCGTGGGTCGGAATTTGCGGCGATTTGGCGGCTGACACCAATTTAACGGAAACCTTTCTCGCAATGGGTATTGACGAATTGTCGGTTGTACCTAACGCGATTTTGCCGCTTCGCAAAAAGATAATAAATACTGATGTGTCGAAAATAAAAGACGAGATTTTATTTGATATAAATAACTGATAAAGGAGCTAAAATATGAGTAAAGAACAACATATAACGTCAATAGGCGGTCAGGCGGTTATGGAGGGCGTAATGATGCGCGGTCCGTACAAGACTGTTGTAGCCGTGAGAAAGCCCGACGGAGAGATTGAGCGCAAAATTGACGATAACGGCGTAAAAACGCGCCCGAAATTCTTCCGTCTGCCCATTATCCGCGGCTGCGTGAATTTTTTCGACAGCCTTGTAATCGGCATGAAAGCGCTGATGTACAGCGCGGAATTTGTGGATATTGAGGGCGACGAGGAGGAAACCGAAAGCAAATTTGACAGGTGGCTCGAGGATAAGCTCGGCGACAAAATAAAGGACGTTGTTATTTATTTTGCGGTTATTATCGCGATTGTTTTCAGCGTCGGCTTATTTATACTTCTCCCTACTTTCCTCACAAGCCTTGCCGAAACGCTTGGTCAGCATTTCAGGGCGGTTGAAGCCGTTGTGTCAACAAGCGCGTTTACAAGCGTGTTTGAGGGCATTATAAGAATGTTGATTTTTCTCGGCTATATGGCGCTCGTGTCGCAGATGAAGGATATTAAGCGCGTGTTTGAATATCACGGCGCGGAGCATAAAACCATCGCCTGCTATGAGGCGGGCGAAGAACTGACGGTAGAAAACGTAAAAAAATACACTCGTTTCCACCCCCGCTGCGGAACAAGCTTTTTGCTGTTTGTCATGATTATAAGTATTCTGCTTTTTATGTTCCTGCCGAGATTTGACGGCTTTATAAAAATCGTAAGCGTACTGCTTAGAATGGGAACTCGTCTTTTGCTTCTGCCTGTTGTCGCGGGACTTTCATATGAGGTTATAAAGCTCGCGGGACGCAGTAAAAACAAGTGCGTGACGTGGCTGTCAAAGCCGGGGCTATGGCTTCAGCGTCTTACAACGCGCGAGCCCGACGCGTCACAGATTGAGGTTGCTATCGCGTCAATGGAGCCGTGTATCCCCGAAAACAAAGAGGACGACAAATGGTAATATCAAAGCTTATAAATATTGTCCGTAATGAGCTTGCGGACAATGCGGATTTTGAGGCGCGCCAAATTATAATGAGCGCGCTTAAAATTTCTCAGCAGGACTTGATTATAAACGCAAAATGCGAAGTAAGCGAAAAAGATATTGAAGCTGTACAAAGCCTTGTATCGCGCCGAAAAAGCGGCGAACCGCTTCAATATATACTTGGAACGGCTGAATTTATGTCGCTTGAATTTGACGTGACGCCCGACACGCTTATCCCCCGCGCCGACACGGAAACTCTTGTCGAAACGGTTTTGAATTTAATCGGAAACAAACGCGTTTCCCTGCTTGATATAGGAACAGGCACGGGCTGTATCGGAATAAGTATCGCGCATTATAAAAACGCGGCTGTCACGCTTCTTGACAAAAGCGAAAAGGCTCTTGAAATTGCGGAAAAAAACGCAAAAAAGAATAATATAAACGCGCGGTTTTTGAATATGGACATTCTTCATGACTTTCCCCGCGAAAAATTCGATATTATTGTATCAAATCCGCCGTATATTGAAACAGACGTGATTGACACGCTTCAAACGGAGGTAAAAGACCATGAACCGCTGTCCGCACTCGACGGCGGAAAAGACGGGCTGACATTTTACCGCAGAATTGTTGACATTGCGCCGCAAATGCTTAACAATGACGGTATTCTCGCCTTTGAAACAGGCTATAATCAGGGACAGGCAGTGCGGGACTTAATGATACCGCATTTTCAAAATGTTGAAATTATAAAAGATTTATGCGGCAATGACAGGGTCGTTGCCGGACATCAAAGGCTTCCTTAACGGGAAGCTTTTTTCATATCAAAAACTTCTTGCAATTTTCTGACGGTTATTGTATAATATAAAATAGATAGAATTTCTATCCTATGCGACGCAAAAAAGAATAAAATCATTTAATTTGGCTTATGTTAGATAAAAAAACATAGGTTTTGATTTTCGTGCCTTATTAAATGATTTTAGGAATGAATTGCGTCGCAGCAAATATCATCTTGCCTATGTTTTTTTAGTACGTGAGCGGGATTGATATATGCTTGCGTACTTTTTTATTTTGTAAAAGGCGTGTCAATTAAGCGAAAGCCGCTGCAAAATATTGAAGAATACGATAATAAAAAAGGAGGCTTACAAATCTGTATGAAAAAAAGGATAAAAAATAAAATTCTCATTGCTGACGACTCCGCAGTAAACCGCTCAATACTGTCGGATATACTCAAAAACGACTATGAAATCGTCGAAGCCGAAAACGGCGCGCAGACTGTAGAGAAAATACGTGAGTTAAGAGCCGAATTATCGCTTGTATTGCTTGACATTGTAATGCCAGAAACGGACGGTTTCGAGGTTCTAAAAATCATGAACGAAAACCGCTGGATTGACGAAATACCCGTTATTGTTATTTCTTCGGACAATGCCGTTTCCTCCAAAGAACGCGCATACGCTCTCGGCGTTTCCGATTTTATCTCGCGTCCCTTTAATTCTATGCAGGTATACAAGTGCGTTATGAATACCATAATGCTTTATATCCAAAATTTACAGGCAAAAATGGACTATCTCAAACGCGTGGCTTCGCACGATACGCTGACGGGGCTTTATAATCACGCGTATGCCAAAGAATTGATTATAAAGCGTATGAACGAGCGCACAAGCGGTAAATTTGCGCTGGCGATTATAGATTTGGATTATTTCAAGTCGGCAAACGATAATTTCGGTCATTTATTCGGCGACCGCGTACTTAAACATACGGCGGACAAGCTTCGCAGGAACATTCGCGAAAACGATATTGCCGCTCGTGTCGGCGGCGATGAATTTTTGATTTTTCTTAAATATGAAGCGGATTTGGAAAATATTATAAAAAGAATTTTTAAGTCGCTTACAGGCGAATACGAGGGCTTTAAGCTATCGGTCAGTATCGGCGTTTCCGCCGTGGAAAACGGCAGGATAAATTATGAAAAGCTGTTTCAGAAAGCCGACCGCGCGCTATATAAATCGAAGCAGACAGGACGCGGAAAATTTTCATTTTATGATGAGTCTATGAAGGATACTCTTTCATCAATCACACCGATTGAAAGCGATAATACGTAAATATTCAGGCAAAAGAGCAGGTTCAAACGAACCTGCTCTTTTATCTCTACAGAAACAGCAGCAGACTAAGAGCAATAACCGCCATTCCTATTACGAAGCCGATAATTGTAATCTTGCTTTTTTCGTATTCTCTCGCCATGGGGAGAAGCTCCTCAATAGAGATAAACACCATTATACCCGCAATTATTCCGAACAGCGCACCGAATACGGCGTCGTTAAAGAACGGGCGCAGCAGCAAATAACCGACTACCGCGCCTATAGGCTCAGTAATTCCCGAAAAAAACGACACCCAAAACGCGCGCTTTTTGCTGCCTGTCGCGTAATATATCGGCACGGAAGTCGCAATTCCCTCGGGGATGTTATGTATTGCTATCGCTACAGCTATAGCAACGCCAAGATGCGGGTCTTGCAGGGCTGACGTAAACGTCGCCAAGCCCTCGGGAAAATTATGTATGCCGATTGCAAGGGCGGTTATAAGTCCCATGCGCTCCAGTCCCTGCTGTTTTTTGCCGCTTTCCGACAAGTTTCCGATGTCGCCCTCGGTAGACGGCACAAAATAGTCGATAAGCCCGATAAGCACAATGCCCGCAAAGAAGAAAATAACGGCAAGATAATAGCCCTTTACGTCATTCGTGGCTGCTATCAGATATGTTTTCGATTTTTGGAATATTTCAATCATTGAAACATATATCATAACTCCCGCGCTGAAGCCGAGAGAGCACGCCAGAAATTTTGTATTTGTCCGTTTAGCAAAAATCGCAATGACGCTTCCTATACCCGTGGCGAGTCCCGCAAGTATAGTAAGCGACAATGCGAACAATACATTTGTATTCAAGTTTAATCACTCTCCTTTTTAATTCTTATGTTATACTATGAAAGAATTAAAAAGGTGTGAAAATTTATTTCTCTATCTGCGCCTTTACAAGGCTTTCGCCGCAATAGATTTCGCGGAGCTTCGGTTTTTCGATTTTGCCCGTCGGGTTTCTGGGAACGTCGGCAAATATAATCTTGTGCGGACGCTTATATCGCGGCAGTTCCGTACAAAATTCGTTTATTTCGTTCTCCGTGCACGGGTGGTCGGGCTTAAGCTCTATAATCGCCGCCGTGATTTCACCAAGGCGCTTATCGGGCAGACCGATTACCGCAACGTCTTTAATCGCGTCATGCTTACGCA
>CAZBXN010000012.1:0-22536 GCA_964496015.1 uncultured Lachnospiraceae bacterium
CGGATTACAGCCGTACTTTAATTGCATTTCGTTCATTTTTATCGTTCCTTTCTTAGTTATTCTTATTAACAATCTTTGTCTGTGTTTTGCCCGTTGCAAGGTCAATAAATCTCACGAACAGCGACACCTTATTATCCTCATTAAGCGCATTCCAAAGTCCTGTTGTGAACTCGTCAATATCGTTCGGAATACCGACCAATTTCGGCTCGCCCTCAAACGACGGTAACGGATTTCCGTCGCCCATATATGTGTGGATAAAGTGACCCTCGCCGTCAATCGGATTGCTGTACGCAAAGGTGTATCTTTGGCACGACTGCGCGTTTCCGTTTGCGCTCTTTAAAATCGATATCGCATAATTCATTTTACCGTTGTCAGCCTTAATTATACCCGAAATTCTCGGTGTGTAGTTCGGCGCATCGTCCTCAAACTCGCGTGTGCGCAAAGACTGCTCAAACGTCATCTGCTGGTTCATCAGCTCGTAAATCGTGTCGGTCTGATCACCGTTTGTCACGATTGTCTTGTTGCCCAAAACTCTGACAGGCGCGTAAATAATCAGGTGCGGATCCTCAAGCTTTGACGGGTCAAACGCTTGTGTGCGAATACCGTCGCCGTCCTCGACAAATACACGGTTACGGCTGTTTACGCTCCTGCCCATAATGAAATACGCAGTAACCGCGCTTTTGCCGTCCGCGCTCTTACCAATTACAATTCCGCGTCCCGGGTACGCGTTATTTTTCAATTCCTCATAAATGTCTAACTTTTTCATTTTAATTCCTCCCAAACATAAAAATTTCAATTGCTAACCAATCAACAGGTATACACATAATAATTAACATTATAGTAAGTAATATTTCATTCTTCTGTAATGATATATGTTTTATTTTTTTATAAACGATCAAAATAACAGTACACAAAAGCGCTATATTTACTATAAAAAAATATACCAAACAAACAGTACCAAGCAACTTTTTATTTTCTCCGCTATATCTAAGTGCAAACATAAGCAATATAACACAGCAACCTACAAACGCCCACAATATATTTCTAAAAACTTTCATCTCTCACCTCGACATACCATTTCCACTGCCTGCGGTAAAATAGTCCACTCTGCCTGTTCCATAACACGCTTCTGCAAAACCTCTGGCGTATCGCCGTCCTCTACATACACGGCTTTCTGCATTAAAATCTTACCGCCGTCCACGACCTCGTTCACCAAATGCGCCGTCGCGCCCGTTACCTTAACGCCGTATTCAAGCGCCTTCTCATGCACCTTTAGTCCATAAAATCCATCGCCGCAAAATGACGGAATAAGCGACGGGTGAATATTCACAATCTTATTTTCGTATTCATGCAAAAGCTCGCCGCCGACAATGCCGAGATAACCTGCCAAAACAATAACGTCAACGCCCATGCTTTTCATATACTCACAAATTTGCGCGTTCATTTTATTCACGTCGCCGCCGCAGTCGGCATTTTTGCGGATAATCTTAGTCGCAATACCTGCTTTTTTCGCGCGTTCCAAGCCGTATGCCGACGCGCTGTTTGAGCACACGCACACAATTTTACCAGATTTCAGCACGCTTCCCTGAGCGTCAATAAGCGCCTGTAAATTCGTGCCGCCGCCCGAAATTAAAACTCCGATGTTTTTCATTATTTTATTACTCCGTTTTCTGTAACAATCTCAACGCCCTTTTCGCCTTTTTCTAAAGTTCCGATTACATACGCTTTTTCGCCTGCGCTCTCCAAGCACTTCACCGCCGCGTCTGCCTTATCCGCGTCAACTGCGACAACCATACCCAAGCCCATATTAAACGTATTATACATATCTCTTTCGGGAATATCGGCTTTTTTCTGCATTAAATTAAATATCGGCAAAATTTCCCATGTGCCCTTCTTAATTACCGCCTTCAAGCCGTCAGAGAGCATACGCGGAACGTTCTCAATAAAGCCGCCGCCCGTGATATGCGATACAGTGTTAATTCCGACCTCGTCAATAAGCTTCAAAAGCGGTTTAACATAAATTCTTGTCGGCGTCAATAATTCCTCGCCGATTGTTTTGCCAAGCTCTTCCGAATATGTATCAAGAACCTTTTTCGCCTTTCTGTCGCTTTTGTTAAGACCGAAAACGCTTCTGACGAGCGAATAGCCATTTGAATGAACACCGCTTGACGCGATACCGATAAGAACATTCCCTGCCGCTGCCTTTTCGCCGTCCGTGATTTTGCTCTTTTCAACTATTCCCACGCTGAAACCGCCCAAATCATACTCGTCCTCGGGCATAAGGTCGGGGTGCTCCGCAGTCTCGCCGCCCACAAGCGCGCAGCCTGCCAAAACGCAGCCGTCCGCAACGCCCTTAACGATTTTTGCAACCTTTTCGGGATAATTCTTTCCGATTGCAAGATAGTCAAGGAAAAACAGCGGTTTTGCGCCCGAGCATGCAATGTCGTTTACGCACATTGCAACACAGTCCTGACCGATTGTGTCGTGCTTGTCCATTAAAAACGCAATTTTTATCTTTGTTCCGACACCGTCCGTGCCTGAAACAAGCACGGGATTTTCGTAGCCCTTGGGAATTTCGAACAGACCGCCGAAGCCGCCTATTCCGCCCAGAACTCCCTCGATTGCCGTCTTCTTAACGTCGTCCTTGATTAACCTCACCGACTCGTAGCCCGCCTCAACGTCTACGCCTGCCTTTTTATACGCATTTTCACTCATTGTTATATCTCCTCCGCCATTTGCTTTACTTTTTCGTTCTTCTTTTCAACGCCCTCGACCATTTTTACTTTAGCCGCCTTCAGCGCGTCTTTCAAATAATCATATTTAACCGCCAAAATCTGCGCTGCCAAAATTGCCGCGTTTGTGCCGTTATCTATGCCGACTGTCGCAACGGGAATACCCGGGGGCATCTGAACAGTCGCCAAAAGCGCGTCCATACCGTCAAGCGTTGATTTAATCGGAATACCGATTACGGGAACAATTGTGTGCGCCGCAATAACGCCGCCCAAATGCGCCGCCATGCCTGCCGCGCAGATTATAACCTCAATCCCGTTATTTTCCGCGTTTTTCGCAAACTCCGCCGCCATGTCGGGCGTTCTGTGCGCGGAAATCACGTTCACATCAACTTCAATTTCAAATTCCTTTAACTTTGAGATACAGCCCTTTAGCTTCTCAAAATCCGAGTCAGAACCCATTATCAGGGCAACCTTTGGTCTATTCATAAATATCACCGCAGCCTTTCATAAAAATTGCAAATTTATACATAATAATTCTACCAAAAAGTACCGCTGTTGTCAATAAAAAATCACACCCGAAGGTGTGATTTTTCCCGTCTTATTTTTTATTTGCCCGTAATGTACCGCACGGCGTTTGCAACCATAATCGCCGCGTCGGCGCGGGTGATTTTTTCATTCGGTCTGAAATGTCTGTTTCCGTCGCCGTTTGCAATTCCCATGCGTCCGAGCTTTTCAATATGTTCCTCCGCATAATGACCCGAAATATCCGTAAATTTTTTCATTTCTTTTACCTCTGTTCCGTAATTTTTCATCTCGTCAAGCGGAAAATACCGTCCGGGGCAATCGCTGTTCCCGACTTCGCGGTGACCTGCGATTTTTGCGTCGGGATAAATCTCTTTCAGGTATTTAATTAGTTCTTTAATCGCCTTTTTCTGCGCCTCGGGCATAGTCTTATCGTGATTATGATAGTCGCCCTCGGCGCAAATTCCGACCGAACAATCATTTTTTCCGAGCACGTGCGCGCCCACCGTCCAAATCGGTCTGCCTCTGTATACGCTGCCGTTCTTTCCGACAAAAAAGTGATACCCGATACCCGTCCAGCCGTTCGCGAGATGCCATGAATGAATATCCTGCGCCGTACATTTTATCGCTTCCGCATGATGTAATACTATATAATCGGTTTTGGTGCGGCTCTTAAAACTGCCGTTCCAGTTATATTTTACCTCATTGATTTTCATTGCCGTTACCTCTGAGCTGCAATAAAACATTTTTCAGTCCGTCAGGCATAATAGGGAGAACTGCCGCCGCATTTTCGAGAATTGAAATCCCCTCGTTCGCTATGTAAAATGCAATCACGATTTCCCTTATCGCTGTTGTGCCGCCTGTAAATCCCTCTATAATATTCGCAAGCGCTACGACTATAAGTACCGTAATTTTTTTCAGCAGTCCGTTAAAGCCTATCTCGCTTGACAGGCGTTTTTCGTATACCGCCTTGATTACGCCCGTCGCATAGTCAAGCGCCATTAAAATTACAAGCGTGCTCAAAAGCTTGTCCCATGCGCCGAATAACGCCGCCGCAATACCGCCAGCTATGCCGATTATTATGCTTGCCGTATTAAAAATTTTATCCATTTTACTCCTCCTTCACTGTTCTGAGCCACAAACTGTCAGTAACCGATTTTCCCGCGGAATCCGTCACCGTTATACGACAGTTAAACGAACCCGCCATTGTCGGAGTACCTGTAATTGTGCCGTCAGAATTAAGCCGTGTGCCGTATAGCCACCATAAATCCGACGACCACGTATACGGTGGTTTTCCGCCCGTAGCTTCAAGCTGATAATTGCACGGCTTGCTTAAATAGCCGACTTCTGTTCCAGATGGTGTTATTATTTGCGGTTTGTTGTTTATTTCGCGGATTTTGTTACCGTATTCCGACAGCGGTACATCCTCACCGCACGTTTCTTTACCCGCAATAATCGCCTGCCGTATTTCCTCTTTGACGTTTTTGCAAAATTCTATGATGTTTTGTATTCCGCCGCCCTGCGGATATGTATATTCAGGCGTGTACGCGTCTGTAGAATAAACCGACCTCACGCCTTTGGCGTAATTTGCATAACCGCCCGATACAGAGCCTCCTTTTTCGATTATCGCCGCCCTGATGTCCTCAAATGAGGACATCATAAGCTGCAATTTTTCAACTATTGTCATTGCGTTACCTCCGCGCCGTTTACAGCGTCAAGCTGTGAGGACAATGTACCGAGCGTTGCACTGAGCCCGCTGATTGACTGCTCCGCCGCAGATACGCGGCTTCCCATGCCGTTAATCTGCGTCTCAAGCTGCGTATCCTTGTTCTGCAAAGCCTGAAATTCCTTCGGTGTCACAAGCCCTGTGTAGTCGCAGCATTCAAGCTTGTCGATAAAAAATGTCTGCTCGCATGTGCCGTCGGTGTCCCCGCCGAGCATGAAATTATCCGCAATCAATTTAACCGTCATAGCTTTTACAGCCTTTTCGCTGCTGAAATCAACGCTGATTAAATAATAATCATATTCCTCGCTTCCGGAACCCATCTCGATTGTCTTTACCTGTTTTGCAATATTCGTGCCATTGAAGGAAACGACCTTTTCCGTGTCGTCGTCATATGTAAGCGTCAGGTAGCTTTCACCTGTATTGATGTTGTTAAACGTATCGCAGCCCTCCGCCATAAAATGCTTTGCAGCCACACCCACATTAAATACCAGCTTGGACGGCTTAACGGGGCGTTTTGCAAACTCGTTAATATTTACGGCGCATGTCACATAAGCTTTATTGTCAAAATTGTCGTAATACATAAGATACTTCACCCCGTGAATATCCTCTGTCAGTGTGACAACATCGCTCGTATAGTTTTCCATATCAAGCAGTATGTTTCTGCCGTCCATTTCAACACTCAGATTGTCTATGCGCCTGCCGAGCTCGCTGTCGCCGTCTTCACGCGCCGTTATTTCATCATTTATTTTCCCTGACAGCATTTCGTCTTTAGCGCTTCTGTTTTCCGTTTCAATGTCCAGATTTTGTGACAGCTCTCTGACTCTGAAATCCAAGGAATCCGACTCGCTGTCAAGCCTGCTTACATATTCCTGTACCGTATGAAAATTTTCCCTGACAATTCCCCACCAGTTTTTTAAAAGTGTCTTGCCGTCAAAATTAAAATTTAAATCCATATTACTCTCCTTTCTCAACCTGTATTTTGTTACCGTTTATATACAATTCTCCGTCCTTTTCCGTAATTTCAACGCCCGAAAGGGTTATATGAGGAGCGTTTACCGCTCCCGAAAATTCACGCTCGCCGTTTCCGTTTACGGAAATCCCCTCAACGCTTACATTTCCGTCAATGCTTATTGATTTGATTTTGCCGTTGCTTGTCGATACCTTTTTGTATCTCTTCGTAAGCGTTCCGACCTGATTGAGATAGAAGAACAAGTCCTTTTTCACGCGTCCGATTGACACCGACATTTTCTTTGCCTCATACGGGTAATATTCGATTTTTATAACACGCTCAACAAACGTGCTTTTGCCGTCCGAAACCGATACCGTATCGCCTATCCCGATTTTTTCCGCTTCCCCGTATTCAAAAAGCTTTGAAAGGTCAATTATGCTGCCCGAGATATTGATGTCGGGAATATCAATCCTGTCGCTGTTCAGCGGGTCAAACGCCCACAATGCGCGGTTCTTTAATTTTTCGGGACTGCGGCAGTCCGACAAATCCGTAAATCCCTCGCGCACGCCGTAAACCGAAATATTTCCGCTGTCTATATATTGTTTGCCGTCATTTACCGAGCCGATGTGCATATCGCTTTCGCCGTAGGGATAAAGGCGCGTAATCAGGTCGCCTATATCACGCTCAATCGTCACATTTGCAAGATTTTTCCCGAGATTTAGCTTTATGCCGTTATTTTTTCCTATACGTTCAACAAGCGCGATTTTGTAATTGTCAATATATACTTCTCCCTTGCCGCAGCATGATATGACCGCCTGCATGACGTCGTAAGGGTTTGTCTTGTCCTCCGAAAAGTAATCGATTTTAAAGCCGTCGTAATCAACGCGCCTCATGCCGAGAGCTGAAAGCTCGCTGTCGGAAAGAAATGTAAAGTCCGTGTCCGAAAACGCTTTTTTTACCACCTCCGTCGGCAGCGCGCCTATCATATCGGGCATGTTCTGCAAATGCTTAAGCGTCGCGTCGGCATTATATACATGCTCACATTCGGCGCTTAAAATACTTTTTCCGTCAAATTCGCAGCGGGTTCTGATAATTCTGTAAGCCTGTCCCTCGCATAACACAATCATATCCGGTTTTATCAATTCCGCTTTTTCGTCGGACAGGGGATAGTTAAAGCTCAAAGCGTTATTTCCGTTTATCTCCCGCGTTACTTTTACATCACACGCGTTCTGCAAAATTGCCGTCTGTCCCGAATTAAAATTCTTAGCGTTGTATTCAAACAATTTAAGCATTGCTCTCACTCCAATCCACATCGTCAATATCAAACGCGTATATGTATTTCGGATTATAAATAACTTGCATATGTCCCGAGCCTTTTGCGTTAATTGTCATTTCCATATTGCAGCCCCCGGGAGGAATTTCAAAGAAATCCCCCGTCACATACGTCATGACGCTTTGACCGTCCGCAATATCCGTCACTGTCTGTTTTTCAAAATCAGCCGTAAAACCGCTTTCGGAGGACGCGCTGATTTTAAGCTTTTTACCGTTGCATTTAAGACTTATGCGCTTTATGTCTCCGATAAATTCCAATATCGGACGCGTATACACATTGCCCATATTTACAAGCTGTACCGTTTTTGTAAAATCCGAATACCCCGAGCCCGTATTACCGTACTGCCATGTAAACACCCTCGGAATATCAATCGGAATATTTGCATCAAGGCAAATATCGCCGTCAAGCTCAAAACCGTCCGATGTATTAAACACACACCGCGAAAACGGCTCAACTCTGAAATTCACCGTCATAACGGTTTTTTTGCCGCGGAGCTCGGGCATAAACCCAAGCTCCGACATAACCGCCGCCCTCCATTTTACGTTCGGCATATCGTCAAATATCAGCTCGCCCCTGCCCGAAAGCCAGCATGCTGCTTTTGACACCTTCTTTTCGAGCGAAAAAATATCCTCCGCGTTTATCTGCATCTGAATTTCAAAAAACCTGTCGCTGTAAAACGCTCTGCCGTATTCGTTCGCCTCCGAAAAATCATAAATTCCGTCCGCAAGAGGCGCTTCGGCAGTATAGCTTTTCATTTCGGGCAGTACGGGTCTTGATATGGTTTTTGCCACAATGTCAAACTCCGAGGAATGACGGTTTTTATATGTAAATCCGCATTTCATTTAATAATACCTCCCTCTTGCAATCTCATATTTTGCTTTTTGCGTAAATTGCTTTATAACCGAGCTGTCCGAGGCAGAAATGGAAATGCTTCTGTTGTCGCTGTAGGTGCTCTTGGCGTTAATTGCGGATATGATTTTTGACGCGAGAGTTGTCATGACGTTCTGTATTCCGTTTGTGTCGCGGTTTATTCCGTTTATAAGCCCGTTTATATTCAATCCCGCATTTTGAATTGAGGAAAGCAAATATTTTTTGTTTGCTTCCATAATTTTATAGTTGCTTTCAAGAGACGCAAGCTTTTCGTTGTTTGTTTTCTGGAGCTTATAAAGCTGCTCTTCGCGCTGAAGCTTTTTCAGCTTATCGTTTAAATCCGAATACTTGTTCTTTCCCTTATCCGTAGCCGCATTTTTGTAAATCGCAAGAAGCCGTTTTGTTTCGGCAATATCGTCCGTTCTGTCGGCTTGCTCCCACGACTGCCTGAGCGCGCTTTCCTTTGTTTGGAGCTTTGTTCTGACCTTGCCTATATAAGCCGACTGCGCGCTTAAAAGCTTATCTGCCTCGTCAAGCTGCGCGTTATATAAATCAAGTGAATAATTCATTGTACGGTCTCTGTATTCCTGCCAGCTTATGTGACCGTTTTTATAAAGTTCGTCAATCCGCTCTATGCACCTTCTGTAATACTCAACCTGACTGTCGCCGTAGTCCTCCCAGTCGTCATATGTGTCGCGCATCTTCTTCCAGCTTTCGGCGTCTGTAATCCACGCGTCGTAAATTTCCTTGTGACGCTCTTTTTCTTTATCGGCGACCGCGTTTGATAAATCTCGCATATTGTCGGAATACTGCCTATAAGAAATCATACCGTTGGCGTAATATTCGTTTGTGTAGTCTTTCATGCGCTCCAGTCCCGCTATGTAGTCCTCGGTGCTCAGATTATTGTATTTACTTTCCTGTTTAAGCCAGCGTTTTGATTGATTTAAACGCTCGTCATACATTTTTGAGCCTATACCCGACATGGTTTTCGTATATTCCTCCCATGTAATAAGCCCCGAATGTAAATCCTCCGAATTTCTCTGACGCACTCTGTCAAACGCAGCTATCGCCGTATCGCCGAAGCTTTCAAAATCGTTTAAATACGCCCTGTCCGCAACATAAGTTTCCGATAAACCGTTGAGATTATCCGCGAGCTTTCTCGTAAGCGAAAAAATCTCCTCACTGCATTCCCATACCGCCTCGCTGTCATACGCATACCGTTCCATTGCGTAACGCCAGTAATCAATCTGAGCGTCAATCGGTATATTGTCCGTTTTTTTCGCATGCTCAAATCCCGACTTGTCAATTTCAAATTCGGTCATATTCACGCCTCTTTTGTAATGCGGGATAGATTTCAATATTTTCTGCGTTTCCCGCGCAGGATAAACAATATCTCCCTTTGAAAGCGGCAAAATCACATCTCTGCCAGAGAACATCATATACTGTCCGTTATGATAAACAAGCTCGCGCGGGTCGGATATTCCGCGCTCGTCATTTATTACGGAAAGTCCCTCGGGCACGTCGTCTGTCGCTTTGTCAAGACCCGACGCGCAGATGTCTGTTGTAACAGTTAAATTGGCTGCTTCAGCCATAACTTCACCTCCTATTCTCCGTAAAACATTCTTAAATGTTCGTTGTCCGAATAATCGTAATCCTCCGCCGTTTCATTCAGGCTGTCAAGCAGCCTGAACAAAACCCACGGATTTTGCCTGCCGACCTCGTCGGGCATCAGGCTATGGTACTTAAAAAATACCGTATAAATATCCCTTAAAGTACCGCCCCCGCCCGACTCTACGCGTTTTTTGAGGATAACGCGTCGGCATAATATTCCCAAAGCGCAATACAAAGCTTTGTTCTTTCTCCCGCGTCAAGAGCGTCAATGATGTCCTGCGTCGCGTCCGTGCCCTCAAACATATAGTCAACCGCGCTGCGGCAGATATTTAACGGGCCTCTCTTTGCGGGGTCGTTGTGCGCGTCGTTTATAATGCACATAGTTTCAAAATCAAACGGCTTTGAAACATACTTCTTGCCGCCCGATTTAAAAGTTAATGTATGCTGCATAGTTTTCTCCTTTTCTTTAGTGATATAACATATTTAGCCAATAGACGGGTACCAGTTCATATCGGTGAACCACTTCTCTTCAAGCGTTTCCTTTGTGATGCCCTCAGGCAAATCGCTCTCGTCAAAATACGCGTAATAGTTGTTGTCAAAATCACGCTGTACGGCGGTATATGTAGCCTTTGCGGTCTGCTTGTCAATCGAGCCGCTCGACGGCTTCGTCTTGCCGCCCACGTTTGACGCGAAGCTGTACGAGCCCTTGTAATATCTTACATATCTGTAAGAGCCGTCAGACTTCAAAATTCTCCACGCAACGCCGAAATAAACGGTCTTTGTATCGTTTGACACCTCGACAACGCCGTTTTTCTGCGTAAGACCGCGCCACACGGCGTCAACCTCGGGCGGAATGTCGGCATTTGTAATTTCATGACCGAGCTTTTCTATGTAGCTTGTCGTTTCGTACGCGCCGTTGTCAGCGTCAAACGTATCGCTGCCGCCCGCGTCCGTCGGCGCGATTTCAACAACGCCCTTTAATCTTACGCCTTCGCCGTAGGTTGTGCCCTCCGCCGTGTCGGTAAGCACATTAAAAAATGTGTATCTGTCTACACCTATTGTAGGTAATGGTTTTTTCATAATTTTTCTCCTTTCGTTTATACATTAAATGTCCTGCTGTATCTCATAGTTTTATGATATACCCTTTCGCCGTTCTGCTTTGGAATATCCATTGAAAACTGCCGCACCCAGCCGTCCGATATAAGCAATTCATTGATTTCAAGCGCGATTTTACCGCAATCTGCGGGTAACTTCGCCCAAATATCAAGCTGTACCGTACCGTCCTGTAACAGCTCCTCGTTATCGCATGACATGGAAGCCTGTTCCGTCAGATTGTAATAGCTCACCACGGGCAGCTTATTAAAGCCCTCGGGGTTCTGATATGTAAGAGTACAGCTTAAATTGCCGAGTGATTTTTCCAATTCGGTATTTACGTCAATCATAGTCCGTCACCCCTTCGATTACCGCCTCAATTCCTGTATCATATTTCTTAACGCATACAATTTTGTACATAGTCCCGTCAAATTTTGCGAACCGTCCTTCATGTATTTCACCGGACGGCACCGTAAATATTTTAAAGCGTTTTTTCACTTCGTTTCCGAAAGCCTTTTCCGCAAGCTCTCCGTCCATGGGCTGGACATCCGCCGAAACGGAGCAAACAAGCTCCGTTTCGGCTTCCGTGCCGTAAGATGAATTGCATATCACGCGGTAAATTTCAATCGGCGTTTTGTAAAACTCCGAAAACGCGCTGCTATATTTCTTCATGGCGCGCCTCCAATTCCGAAGGCAATCGCGCGGCTCTGTTCATAAACGGCTGTAAGCGCGAAAGATAGCAGTCAAACGCGGGCATTATACCGCCGCTTTCAAATTCAACACGTCTTTCACCCTCTGTAACCGACCTCACAGAACGGTTATCGGACGGATTGCCGTAGCCACGGTCTCTGTAAATGTCCGACACTATGTTGGCAATCAATCCATGGAGCTGGTAAGGAACAATCGTAATACGGCAATGCGCCATAACAGCCTCCTCGGTGTCCTTTATCAGGAATGAAAGCAGCGCGTCCGAATTGCCGTCGCTTATACCGAGAAGCATTTTCGCATTTTCCAAAATTTCAGTTTCCACAGCCCGTCACCTCCTTGTTATTTTATCAGTCTGCAATATCGGATGATTAGCCGTTCTTTTTGCCGTCGCCATCCGATGCCGCAGACTTATGTACATAAATCGCATTCTTTTTGCTGTTAAGCACAAACGCGTCATAATATACTCTGCCCTCGACAAGCCAGCCGTTAATTCCGGGCGGGTTGTCATGGATTTTGTACTCTGAAAGTTTTACGGGAGCTGTAACCGCCGCCTGATTTGTGATAATAAATTCAACATTTTCGGGGAAATATGACTTCGGCACAACAACAACGGGAATACCGTCAATCACGCCTACCTGACCCTTCGTCAGCATTTCCTGCGACGCGTCGCCGTTTCTTACGAAGCTCGGGTCCTGCTTGATATTTCTGAAGAACGCGCTTGAAACAAACGCCGTGCAGCCCTGAACGGGGATTTCGTTGTCGATAAGAGCCGTTGTTCCGTCAAGGAAAAGCTCGTGCGCGTTCGACTTTGTAACCGCGCCCGTCGCGGGTGTCGTAACGCTTTCGCAGATTTTCTTAAATCTGTACTTGTCAATCTCGGGAATTATAACCTCTCTTATCTGACGCTGAAGCGCAAGACCCGCCGCATTTGCCATCTGCGTGTCGTCATAATTTCCGCGGTCGATTGTGAATGTAAAGCTTCTGTCCTGCGACAGGGTAAGCTCCTGAACGGTGTTGTCAAGCTCAGCGGGAGTGCCGTATCTTGACGTTCCCGTTCTTGAATAATCGTTCATCGCCGCCGTCGGGATTGAATATACATTTACCGTTTTCGCGCCGACAAAATCATAGTCGTTGTTTACCGCCGCGTCCGTGAGTGATTCTCTTGCAAATCTCTCGTCAATTTTCTGTGCGTATTTGCTTGCATAATTTATTGCCATTTTATCTACTTCCTTTCTTTTGTTTCTTTAGCCTTAACCGTTCAAACCCGCTAAAAACGGGTCATAGGCTGTCATTCCCGAATTTGTTTTCGGCGTAAAGCCCTTCATTTTTTCGGAAACTGCCGTTTCTACCGACTTTTCATACTGCTCTTTGAATATGGAGATATTTTCGAGAGTTTCCTCCTCTGTATCTCCGCACAGCATTTGAGCAAATGTAGTGGGCAGTCCTTCGTTAAACAGAGTTTTTTCGGCTAAAAATATCATTCTTTCCGAAAAATACTGCTGTCTTTCATCGTCTGCGCTGCTCTCCGCAGGCTCTGCTCCGTTTCTCTTCCAGAACGACTTTTTTTCTCCGTTTACGGCATTTTCCTCTCTGTCGTTTCCATACGGATTTTCCTTTTCTCCGTTCATGCGCGAATTTTTTTCTGTTTCCTGCATGTGCGGACTTTTCTCCTGACGCTGTAAACCGTTTTCATCAATCGGCTTAAAGCTTCTGAATTTGTTTTTTGTCATTTTATGACCTCCTTTGTATTTTTTTGACTGTTCTCTAAGCAGTCATTATGCGCTGTTTTTTCATTGAACGCCAATCGCGCCTCCTCTTTCGGATCAGTAATAAACGAAAGCTGCGAAAGCAGTGTTTCCGATGTCGCTATACCCGAAAGATTATTTATCATTTGTGAAATTTCAAGCTCATTTACCGGCATATTTCTTGTGAATACAATATCCACTCTGTGAACGGGAACATACTTCATACTGCCCCTCAATGTCAAAAATCTGTTATAAATTTCAAATCTCTTTTTGAGTATTTTTGAAAAATACCGTTCTTTATTTCTGATATGCTGTTCAAAGCCCATAAGCTTGTATTTTATGGCAACTCCCGAAATATTGCCGCCGAAATATTCGTCCGACAAATCGGGCACCATGCTAAAGCGGTGAATATCCTGCTTCAGGTTGTCGCGTAAAACCTTGATGTCATTTTCCGACATAACCTTTGACAGATATTTTGCTTCCGCGCCGTCATAGCCCATCAAAATGCGTTCTTCTTTAAGCTGTTTTGCCTGCTCGCTGTCAATGTCAATCCCCGTCAAAAACAGGAATGCGTCAACGAATTGTTCCTTATCATTTACTCTGTCCGATTGCAAAACATTGTATGCGTCAATCAGCGAAATAAGCTGTTCAAAATCACCCTGCATTTCCTCATTGTTCCTGTATTCCAAAATCGGAACATCACCGAAATAATGCTGAGTATTTGACACAAGCTTCATATTGTTAAAACTGTCGGTTTCATTTTCAAACGTGTAAAATTTTTCCTTGTCGCAGACTATGCACGAAACGCCGACAGATTTTCCGTTTATGTCGAAACGCTTGTAATAATGCACTCCGAACAACGGATTTTCGTCAACGCTTGTTCCGTAAACGACAAATGTGTTCATGGGACTCAGACAAACGCTTCTCGGCTCAGATTTTTCGTTTGCGAAAATCATTTCATAGCTTCTGCCGTAAATGCTCATCTGCTTTTCCAGCTCACAGTCCGTATGCGCAATATCCTGAACCAGATAGCAATTTTTAACCGCTTCAATATCATATCCTGCCGAGCAGGCATACGACACGGGATTGCCGACAAGATAGCTCTTTATCATATCGACAATATATTTTGCGTGATTGCAGACAAGACGGTTGTTTGATGCCGAACTGCTCAGCCTTTGACGCTCCTTTATTTTATGATTGCCGTCATAATAATTTTTAAGCATGGTAAGCCTTCCCTGCTCCGATTGATGACGCGCAATAAGCTTAGATAAAATTTCCGGAGTTATTCCGCCGTCTAAAAAAGACTCGTCAATAATCATAACCGTAACTCCCTTCTTTTTATAATTCTGATTTTTCTGTGATTTATTTCTTCCTCCAGCGCGTAACGCGCCGCGTCGATTGTGTGATTGTCGCGGTCGGGATAGCAAGATTTAAACTCGCCGTTAATATCTCTTTCAAGCGCGTAGCATGAAAATTCGCGTTCGGTATTGGGACATCTCGCGCCATCGATAACAATCTCGTCAAGACTTTGCAGGAATTTAATTCCGTACTCAATGCTGTCAGGACCCTTTTTCGCACCTCTTACCCTAAGACCGCATTCGCGTAAATCCCTGATGCTTTTCGGTTCCGCGCTGTCGCAGACAATATAAGAGTTATACAGTCCCTTTTCCTTAATCATCTCCGCCGCCATGCTGTTTGAAAGCCCCGTCTTATATATTTCATCAAAAATATATAATCTGTTTTTGTGGTAGTGACAGACGAGGTAGACAAAAGGGTCTGCGGCATATCCGAAGTCCGCGCCGAGATAGATTTTATCGAACGAGGAAATTTCTTCGTCAGATATTTCTCTGACCGTCACATTTTTAAATACCTCGCTGCCCGTTCCGACCACATTTCCCAAATATTCGTGCGAATACAATTCGGGGTTTGTCTTTTTTAAATGCTCCGCCTCCAGAAAAAACGGCTTGCCGAGCCACTGTTCGTTTACGGTTAAATATGTGCTGTGATGCGCGAGCCTGTCGCTGCGGTTTTGATTTTTTTCGCGGTTTACCCAGCTTCTTTTGCTTCTAGGCGGATTGTACGAATAAAACACGGTAAAATATTTTCCGCCGCGCATAAGCGACTGATTTATCGAGCGTATTTCGCTCATGCCGTTAAATTCGTCAAGCTCCTCGAACCAAATGTACGCAATATACCCTTTTTCCGCTTTTGTGGATTTTATCTTCTGCGGATTATCCGCGCCGCGAAACAGTATTTTCTGCCCCGTTTTTGTATAGACCAATTCCATAGGGCTTAATTTTACCTGCCATAAGGCTTCAACGCCAAGCCGTTCTATTGCCCAGCGTAATTGTGAAAATACGCTGTCCTTTAAATACCGCCCGACCTTTCTCACCGCGACCGCGTTAGCGTCGGGATTTTGCATAATTCCCAATATTATCTCAATACTCACAAAGCTTGATTTTGTGCTGCCGCGTCCGCCCGACAGCCAATAATGGGTGTATTCGTGATTTTGAACGGCTCTGTGAACCGAGAAAAACGACGGCGCTATTAAATCCGTAAGCCTTACGCTATTCTTCATTTGTGTCATTACCCCTTGGTATATCGTCTACAATCATGACGCTGATTTCGCCGTCGCCTTTTGACTTGTCGGAAAACATTCCGAGTGTTTTTCCGATAAGCTCGGCGGCTTTTATGGTTTCCGAAGCTTTTGCCGAGGTATCCTCGCGGCGCATAATGTCCGTCAGACATTCAAGCACTTCGGTTTTGCCCGCAATTTTTCTTTTCGCCATGCAAACCACCTCCGAAACGCTTTAAAATAAATCATAGACCTTGTGCAGGCATTCATAGCAGCCCACACATTCCTCGTCGTCATTCATGTAAAAATGCTCGGGCGCAACTGCGCCGCATACGGGGCATATTTCTTTGCCGTCATAATCGCAGAAATCGCCGTAATCGGAATATCCGCCGTAGCCGCCCGTTCTCTCAAGCTCCATCGCGATAGCCGCGCGGGGGTCATCATTTGAATATCTCATTTTTTCTCCTTTCTATCTTGTTAAGATACTTTTCTTTGGTTTTAAAAGGAAGCCGTCGCTTCCCTCTTGCAGCTGCATATATGTTATCTTTATAAGATACTCATATTGTAAAAAAAATTTGTGAGGTAAATAAACAACAATTTACCTTTTCAATTTATCCATATTATACCATACATATGTTCGTTTGTCAAGCAAAAAAATAACTTTTTAAGATATTTTTTATAAAAACCCTTGCATTGCCCCTAAAAATGTGGTATTATTAAGATACTAAAAAGCAAAGGAATGATAAAAATGACCCCCGGGGAAAGATTAAAACAACTTCGCAAGGAGCACAAAATGACGCAGGAACAGCTCGGCGAAATAATCGGCGTGCAGAAAGCCGCCATACAGAAATACGAAAAAGGGACGGTGCAGAACATCAAACGCGCCTCGCTTCTAAAGCTTGCCGAGGCTCTTCACACAACACCCGAATATATTTTGGGCTGGGACGCGCCCGAAAACATTCATTTGTCAAACGGCGTAAAAATGGCGCAAATCCCGATTATCGGCAAAGTTGCGGCAGGAATAAGCTGTTTTGCGGAAAATAATATAGTGGGATATGAAAATGTACCCGACACGGATATATGTACAACCGACCAATACGCGTTTTTGCGCGTGACGGGCGACAGTATGTACCCGATGTTTATGGAGGGCGACCTGGTGCTTATCAGAGTGCAGTCCTCGGTTGACAGCGGCTCATACGCGGTCGTCACGATTGATAATGAGGACGGCGTTGTAAAGCGCGTTGTTTACGGACAGGATTTTATTGAATTGCAGTCGATAAATCCGCTTTATCCCCCGCGCCGCTTTGAAAACGGCGACGTCCTCCGCATACGCGTATTCGGCGTTGTAAAAGAAATCAAAAGAAAGCTGTAAAAAGGGTGACCTTCTCGGTCACCCTTAATCCTCCACGCGTCTTGCCAATTTTTCCACATTTTCCTGTCGGAACTGTTCAAAGCTGTCCTCTTCAATCGCCTGCCGTATTCTCGCGGCGAGCTCATTATAAAAATACAAATTATGAATTACACTAAGCCGCATTGCGAGCATTTCCTTTGCCTTAAATAAATGCCTTATATACGCCCTCGTATAATGCTGACACGTCGGGCACTGGCACTCAGGGTCAATCGGACGCGTGTCAAGCTCATATTTTTGGTTCATCAAGTTCATTGTGCCGTTTCGCGTAAAAATAAACGCGTGACGCGCGTTTCTCGACGGCATTACGCAGTCGAAAAAGTCAATTCCCCTTGCAACACTCTCAATTATATTCGACGGTGTTCCGACGCCCATTAAATATCTGGGCTTATCCGTCGGCGCATACGGCAGCGTCACGTCAAGAATGTGATACATTTCCTCGTGTGTTTCGCCGACCGCAAGCCCGCCTACGGCATAGCCGTCAAGGTCAAGCTCCGCGATTTTTTTCATATGTTCAATCCGCAAATCATCATAAGTTCCGCCCTGATTTATTCCGAACAGCATTTGATTTTTATTTATCGTATCGTCAAGCGAATTCAGCCGCTTCATTTCATCTTTACATCTGACAAGCCAACGGTATGTTCTGTCGCACGATTGCTTAACATAATCGTACGGCGCGGGATTTTCTATACATTCGTCAAACGCCATTGCGATTGTTGACGCTAAATTTGACTGTATTTGCATGCTTTCCTCGGGACCCATAAATATTTTGTGCCCGTCAATATGCGAGGCAAAGCTTACGCCCTCCTCCGTAATTTTGCGAAGTCCCGCAAGCGAAAACACCTGAAAGCCGCCGCTGTCGGTTAAAATTGGTCTGTCCCAGTTCATGAACTTGTGCAGTCCGCCCAAATCGTGAATAACCTTGTCGCCCGGGCGCAAATGCAGATGATACGTGTTTGAAAGCTCTATCTGACAGCCGATTTCCTTTAAATCCATTGTTGAAACCGCGCCCTTAATCGCCGCAATTGTCCCGACATTCTGAAACACGGGCGTCTGAATTGTTCCGTGAACAGTCGTAAATTCTCCCCGCCGCGCCTTGCCGTTTGTATGAAGTATTTTAAACATAATTTTCTCCTATCTTATAAACATCGCGTCGCCGAACGAGAAAAACCGATACTTTTCCCTTACCGCTTCCTTATACGCGTTAAGGACATTTTCACGTCCCGCAAGCGCGCTGACAAGCATTATAAGCGTTGATTCGGGCAAATGGAAATTCGTAATAAGCGCGTCTATTACATGAAATTCTTTTCCGGGGTAAATAAAAATATCCGTCCAGCCCGTCTGTTTTTTAAGCGGCAGACCGTTTTGTCCCACCGTTTCCATAACGCGCGTCGCCGTTGTGCCGACGGACACAACGCGCTTGCCGTTTGCTTTTGTTCTGTTTATAAGTTCAGCCGTTTCCTCGGGCAGGATATAAAATTCCGAGTGCATTTTATGGTCAAGAATATCATCGGCTTTAACGGGTCTGAATGTGCCCAAGCCCACATGAAGCGTCACATAGCCTATATTTACGCCCTTATTTTTTATTTTTTCCAATAACTCTGGCGTAAAATGCAGTCCCGCTGTAGGAGCCGCCGCGCTGCCCAAATTTTTCGCGTAAACAGTCTGATACCTGTCCTTATCCTCCAGCTTTTTCGTAATATACGGCGGCAGCGGCATCTCGCCCAAGCGGTCAAGAACCTCCTCAAACACACCCTCATACTCAAATTTAACAAGTCTGTTACCGTCGTTTATAATGTCGAGTATTTCAGCTTTCAGTTCGCCGTTTCCGAATACAAACCGCGCGCCCTTTTTCGCTTTCCGACCGGGTTTTAAAATAACTTCCCATGTATCAAGCCTATGCTTATTCAGGAGCAAAAACTCAATCGCGCCGCCCGTTTCCTCTTTCTGACCGTAAAGACGCGCGGGCAAAACCTTTGTGTCGTTAAGTATCAGCGCGTCGCCCTCGTTTAATTCGTCAACTATATCATAAAAATGCTTATGCTCCGTTTTGCCCGTTGTCTTGTCAAGCACCATAAGCCGCGACGCGCTCCGCTCCTTAACCGGTTCCTGCGCAATAAGCTCCTGCGGCAGTTCGTAATAAAAATCCGATGTTTTCAAAATCATTTCTCCTTATTGAGGCATTTTTATTTTATCAAGCGTTATCATAATGCCCTCCGTTATGCCCTGCGCCGCCTTATACTGATATTCGTCGTTTGTCATATTGGCGATTTCTTCGGGATTTGTAATAAACCCGATTTCCACAAGCGTCGCGGGCATATTGCACCGCTTTGTCACGGCGTGCTCGGCGGTTTTAACGCCTCTGTTCGTCGAGCCCATATATTTCAGCATGCGGTCAAGTATATTTTTCGCAAGCGTCTGACTTGTCACGCCGTATGTATCGCCGTTGTTTGACTCCGCGTAGTATATCTCCGTGCCGTTCGCCTGCGGCGCGCCGTCAACGGAATTTATATGTATACTCACAAATACCGCCGCATTCTGAGCGTTTGCCATTTCGGGACGCTCCTTCAGGGACGGCAGAGTATCGCCCGTCCTCGTCATTGCGACCGTATATCCGCGCTCTTCAAGACGTTCCTTAACTTTATATGTAATTTGCAGCGTCAAATCCTTTTCAAAAATCTCTTTGCCGTCTATCTCGCCGATTGCTCCGCAGTCCTCGCCGCCGTGACCCGCGTCAAGCATTATAAGCTTTTTATTGTTCGGAACGGGCGTACCTGACGGCGGCTTCGGCTTTGCCGTAGCTGACGGTTTCGGCGCGCTCGGCTGCTGTTGCTGCGATTTTCTCGTTTCTATTACGATTGAAACCTCCGTATCCGATTTCTTTTCAATATAATATCCCTTTATATCCGAATAGTCTATTACTATTCTCGCCCTTTCCCCGTTATCACCGAGGCGTATGGACTGTATTCCGTAAACATCCGTATCTATGCGCTCTTTTTCGCCGCTGTAAACCGCGCCGTATATATCCAGAACCACTCTTTTGGGATTGTCAAGCTTAAAATCGCTCAATTTTCCCACCGCCCTTGTGGAATACGCCGTTATACGAAATTTATTGCCGTCCTCCGCAGAGGTTTCAACACGGGTAATCGGGGCTTTATCCGACGGTTGTTCATTTCTCCCGCCGTCGTCAAAGCTGTAATTTGGCGACTCTACCAAAATCGCGCCGTGTTCCCCGTCAAAATCCACTTGAAGCCCGATGCTTTCACTTATAAATCTCACTGGAACCATGGTTTTTGTTTCACCCTCAAGCTCCGATATAAGCTTCGGAACAACGCCGTCGGGGATTTCATATACATCGCCGTTCACATATGCCGTATTGTCGTTTATTCTAAGCGCCATAAAGTAATCTTCTTTTTCAATCGTAACGGTTTGGGTGTCCCCGTCATATGACACCTCCGCGCCCAATTCCTCAAAAATTTCGCGGACGGGCACAAGCGCGTGGTCGTTGAAAATAATCGGCGCGAGCGGCGGATTTATAAGCGTATCATTAACAATAAGCGTATAAACCGAGCCGTCATATTCATGTATCTCGCCGTCATATTCAAGCGTCATTGCGTGAACCGTCATGCACGACAGCAAAAATATTGTAAATACCGCAAGAATTACCCTTATTTTACCCAAAATCTAAACCTACCCTTCAATATACGGAATTTCAAAATGGTCGTAAGCAAGCTTTGTAGCGACCCTGCCTCGCGGAGTTCTTGCTATAAAGCCAAGCTGTAAAAGATACGGCTCGTATACGTCCTCAATCGTATTCGGCTCTTCGCCTATTGTCGCCGCTATCGTGTCAAGCCCCACAGGACCTCCGCCGAAGCTTTCAATCATGGTTCTTAACATTCTGCTGTCGATAGTGTCAAGCCCAAGCTCGTCCACTTCCATTTTTTTGAGCGCTTCCGCCGCCACGTCAACCGTAATGCTTCCGTCGTATTTAACCTGCGCGAAATCTCTTACGCGCTTTAAAAATCTGTTTGCAATTCGGGGCGTACCGCGCGAGCGCGACGCAATTTCCGCCGCCCCGTCGTCGTCAATTCCGACCTCCAAAATTTCCGCGCTTCGCTTTACAATCTGCTTTAATTCGTCTATTGTGTACAGCTCCAAACGGCTTATAACGCCGAAACGGTCACGCAAAGGCGCGGTTAAAAGTCCCGCGCGCGTAGTCGCGCCGATAAGCGTAAATTTAGGCAAATCAATTCTTATTGATTTTGCCGACGGGCCTTTGCCGATTATAATATCAAGCGCGTAGTCCTCCATTGCGGGATAAAGGATTTCCTCAACCGTTCTTGACATTCTGTGGATTTCGTCTATAAACAAAATATCATGCTCCGACAAATTCGTTAGTATCGCCGCCAAATCGCCCGCCTTTTCAATCGCAGGCCCCGACGTTATGCGGATATTTACGCCCATTTCATTCGCAATGATACCTGCAAGCGTGGTTTTGCCAAGCCCCGGAGGCCCGTAAAGCAGCACATGGTCAAGCGCCTCGTGACGTTCCAGAGCCGCCTTTATATAAATTTCAAGATTTTCCTTTGCTTTTTCCTGTCCGATGTATTCCTCAAAGCTTCTCGGGCGCAGTCCCGCTTCAATTTCAGCGTCCTCGCTGACAAATCCGCCTGTTACTATTCTTTCATCTTCTTCAAACAAAGTCTACTCCACCTCCGCGCTAAAACAATTTCGCAAGCGCCTTTTTGATTATTTCGTCAACGCCTAAGCTGTTGTCAATTCCTCTTACCGCCGCGCTTGCATCATTTACGCTGTAACCGAGCACCACAAGCGCGTTTACCGCTTCTCCCAAATGGTCGGCTGTATCAACGGGCGACAAATCGGCTTGTATATCAAGGCTCTCGTTTTTCATCTTGTCCTTTAATTCAAGTATAATTCTCTGCGCAAGCTTCGGGCCTACGCCTGCCGCTTTCGTTATAAGCTTTGTATTGTCCGTTACAATCGCAACCGCAATATCGGCAGGCGACGCGACCGACAAAATTGCAAGCGCGGCTTTCGGGCCTACGCCCGAAACGGAAACAAGGCTCAAAAACATATTCTTTTCCTCAATCGTCGTAAAGCCGAATAAATCGTGCGCGTCCTCGCGGACGCTCAGATATGTATAAACCGTAATATCCGAGCCGACCTCACCCGCGTTTTGCAGGCTTGAAAGCGACGTATTTATAAGATAGCCTATTCCGTTGTTGTCAACAACCATAAATCCGT
>CAZBXN010000013.1:0-19581 GCA_964496015.1 uncultured Lachnospiraceae bacterium
GTTATATCAAGCTGCTCGTTAAACGATTTTGCGACATTTACCGCGTCCTGACCTGTCATTGCGTCAACAACAAGCAAAATCTCAGCAGGATTTACCTCAGTTTTTATATTCTGAAGCTCCTCCATAAGCTCGTCGTCTATATGCAGACGTCCAGCCGTATCAAGTATTACGGGGTCGTTGCCGTGCTTTACCGCATGCGCGACTGCCTCTTTGGCGATTTTAACGGGACTTACGTCCGCGCCCATTGAAAACACGGGAACTTGTATCTGACTTCCCAAAACTTCAAGCTGTTTAATAGCCGCGGGACGGTACACGTCACACGCGACCATAAGCGGGCGTTTACCCATCTGCTTCCGCAGATTTAATGCCAGCTTGCCTGTCGCCGTTGTTTTACCTGCGCCCTGCAAGCCGCACATCATGATGATTGTCGGCGGCTTTGAAGAAAATTCAAGTCTTGCCGCCTCGCCGCCAATCATTGCGGTTAATTCCTCATTTACGATTTTAATAAGCTGCTGTGCGGGAGTCAGAGATTCCATAATCTCCTGTCCCAACGCCTTTTCGGAAATTGTATTTACAAATTCCTTTACAACCTTAAAGTTTACATCAGCTTCGAGCAGCGCAAGCTTTATTTCGCGCATGGCATCTTTTATGTCCTTTTCGTTCAGCTTGCCCTTGCCGCGCAGCTTTTTAAATACGCCCTGCAGCTTATCGCCTAAGCTTTCAAATGCCATTGTGCCCTGCTCCTTTCTATATCATTTCAGCCAAAGTCCAAGCTGTCTGCTTTAATTTTTTAACCTCATCAGTGTCGTCAAGACTGCTTATAATGTTATTCATTTCCTCAATCTTTTCCGTAATATCGGAAAAGCGTCTGACCAGACCGAGTTTTTCTTCGTATTCAATCAATTGCTTTTCACCGCGTTTTACCGCGTCTCTGACGCCCTGACGGCTGATTTTGATTTCCTCAGCAATTTCGGCGAGCGATAAATCCTGATTAAAATACATATCCATCATCTCATACTGCCGTTCATGCAGAAGCTGTCCGTAAAAATCCATTAAAATACTTACGTTTAAATCCTTTGTCATTCTATCACCTGTAAAGTTTTTTGCTTTACAGGTGATATTTTACATTAAATCAAGCCGTTTGTCAATACTTTTTTTATCAAATTTTAGAGAATTATGATAAATTATTTTGTACAATTTCGCATAATTCCTCATAAGTAAGCAGTCTGTTTATAACATCAAGCAGCATATTTGCGGAAATTTTTGACGGAAGCCCGAGCTCCTTTGACAGTTTGTCTCGCAATTCGTGACTGTTGTTTCCGCCCGAAAGCCCAAGCCTGAACAAATCCGCTTTTGTTATTTCCCTGCCTTTTTTTTGTGATGTCTTATCGCCGTCAAGCGTGCAGCCTGCGGTTTTCAGCGCTTCGATTATAATATCCTCGTCAATGCCCTCAACGCCGAGCAAACCTTCCTTGCCCGCTGTCTGTTTGCGCTTTTCCTTGCCTTTTATATCGGGAATATACGCGTGAAGAACCTTATCCCCCGGCAGAGCTTGCTTTATATAATTACGTATCTGAAAGCCTGCACTGTCGGAGTCGGTTAAAATAACAACGCCTGTTTTTTCGGCAAGTGTTTTTATAGATTGCATAAGCGCCTTGCTTTTAAATATTGAAAATCCGTTTGTTTGAATAATTACGCCGTCAATAAAACGCGAAAGCTTGATTTTATCGTAAACACCCTCGACAATAATCGTTTCTTTAATCTTGTACATTATTTATATCCTTACCCAAAAACAAGCAAGGCAAAACGCCTTGCTTGTTTTACGTTTTTTTACTTATATTAGAACCACTTCTGACCGTCGTAATTGTCAAGTACGTTTCTGATATTGTTAAGTCTTGTCTGAATATCTACCGTACCGTTATCGTCGTAAACGCTTGTAGCTCTCAGCATTGTATTTTCAGCCCAGTGACCGTCAAGGTCAATAATTGAGTAAAGTGCAGGCGTTACTGCAACTCCGTCGGATGATACAAGCTTAGCGTCGGTACGTCCGATAATGTTATTGAACATTGCGCAGAATTCAGCTCTTGTCATAGTTCTTTCGGGTTCAAATTTATCATCTTCAACACCGTTCATGTAACCGTATGCAGCCATAATTTTAATATAATCTTTATACGGATTTGTGTCAATGTCCTTAAATTCCGTTTCTGTTGACTTTGACAAGTTCAAGCCGTAAACAACAAGCTTTGCGACCTCGCCTCTTGTTACAGCGCCCGTTTCAACAGAAGCAATTCCGTCAAACGCGCCCTTGCCCGAAAGGAATGCGAGTCCGCGTGCATACCACGTTCCCGTATGCTGCTTGATATTATCTGTAATGGCATACTTTGCCGACTTTGTATCATACTTCTGGTCTATAAGACGCATAATCATAGCCGCAACCTGTTCTCTTGTAACATTGTCGTCAGGCGCCATTTTTACCTTAGCAACAAGCTTGCCTGTTTCTTCGCCCTCTTTGTATTCATAACTGATTTCGGGTTCATAACCGAAGATATACGCATATGATGCGCCCTTAACATCAATTTCTTCTTCGTCAGGCACAGGAGCAGGTGTAGCCGTCGGTTCGGGCTCATCTGTTGCAGCAGGCACTTCTGTCGGCTGAACGTCTGACTTTGCAGCTGCGCTGTCAGCCTTCCAAAGTATTCTTCCTGCACCATTGATTGTCAATGTATCTGTGTACAACTGACCGTAAAGCGTACTTGAACCTACCACATCTGTATCTGCATTCGGAGCAAAAACAGTACCGTATATTTCAGTCTGTCCGCCGTCAAGCTTAAACTGTTCTGCGCCTGTATATATATTACCTGTAACATTCGCATCGCCGGATACTTCAAGATATGAAGAATTTACATGTATATCAGCCGCAGCTATTCTTGAAGCGCTTATTACAGTTCTGTCACCGCCGAAATAAAGATGTGTATTTTCAGCACTTCCGTCTTTCTCGGCAGGCCACTTTGTGTTGTCGTAATTTACTAATACAGGAATATTTTCAGGCAATGAACCGATATAAATATTTGCTTGATTATCTCCTACAACTTTAATATTGATATTCGATGAATTTGAGGTAATTTCATCAATAACCAAATTAACATCCCCATTAGTTGTATTAACTGTGATTGCAGGACCATATGAACCGTTTATAGTAACTTTATCATACTTTGCATCCTCATATATTGTAGCGGGAAGGTTTTTTTGATATTCATTTCCATATACGTTAAATTCAGCATCTCCCCAGCTTTCGCCTGCATCGGGAACCGTAAACTCTTCGTATGAATAATCAAAACTTGTTTCTTTATCGTCTATAGCTCCTGCAAATTCGGGCTGTGTGCTGTAGTAGTTAATTCCGTCTGTGGTTCCGTTGCTGTTTACATGGATATAGCCCTCTGCTGTTCTGTACTGTGTCCACTCGTTATTGTTGTTATCGCTTCCGAAAACCGTATTACCGGTTCCCGAAATAAACAAACCGTCAATTTTATTACCCTGACCGTTTCCGACATAAATCTTTCCGTTTGAGTAAACGCTGCCCTTGATGTACATTGCATCGCTGTAAATCTTTGCATCTCCGTTAGCTATTACCGCAAGATTAAATTCCCCGTCCGCATCCTGCGATTCATAGCCTAAATTTCCGTACGGCTGACCGTCGTACTCTTCCGGCGAAGCCGCTAACGCTGTTGCCGCCGAAGCCATCATTGCAAGCGAAATAACGCCTGCCAAAAGCTTTTTTAATTTCATCATGTTTCCTCCCTCTTAAAATTACCCCGCCTTTTTAGGCAGTATATATTTTTAGTTACTATATATTATACCATATGTTGTATTTTTCGTCAATGAAATAAAAAAAATAAAGGCAACCATAATAGCCAAAATTTTACTGTTTGTTTTGTGCAACTTTTCTTCCGATGTTTAAAAATATCCGACAGTTAAGGCATAACCGTCGGATATTTTAATCTTGTTTTGCATCAGGCTCACACTTCCATTTGCAGAGCGTCCTGAAGCCACCATTCGCCTATGTCGAGCGCCTTATACAGATTTTCTCTTTCAGCCTTTCTGTAAACCTGACCCTCGCCGAGCTCGCCTGTATTGTCCATAAGCTGAATTTTCACCTTTGTTGAGTGTTCAATATCTTCTATAGGCGTTGAATCAAGCACGTCAAGCACGAGGATATATTTATCCTCCAAATTGCCGTAAAAAATTCTGTTCCCGCATCGCATAAGCGGTTTTTCCTTATAGGTAAGTCCTTTTTTCTTTTTTGCCGTTGCCATATCAGCACTTCCTTTCTTAAATTTCAAATCCCGCCGTAACAGCTTCAACATTTGATTTTACAAGCCGTTGTTTTTTCCCGGGAAGTGATTGTTTTATTGTTTTTTCTATTTCCTCCGCGGTAAAAAGACCCGTTTCCTTTAAAACTGCGCCGAGCATTACCATATTGGCAAGCTTTTTCATGCGCATTTTATCAGCCGTTCCCGTCGCATCGACGTAAACCGTCTTAACGTCGGTTCTCTTTACCTTGCGGTCAATAAGCGATTTATCCGCAAAAATAATTCCGTTTGCTTCAACCTCGTCCTCGAATTTATTAAGCGACGGCGCGTTCATTGCAATCAGAATATCGGGCTTTGTTATAATGGGCGAGCCTATCGGCTCATCGTCTATTATGACATGACAGTTTGCCGTGCCGCCGCGCATTTCGGGTCCGTAGGACGGCAGCCACGAAAGCTTTTTGCCTTTCAGCATTGCCGCATAAACAAGCATTTTGCCCGCAAATAGTATTCCCTGTCCGCCGAAACCCGCAAGTATCATTTTACAGTTATTCATTTTCAGCACCTCCGTCAACGTCCTTATATACCCCAAGCGGATAATATGAAAGCATTTCTTTCTGAAGACGCTCCACCGCCTCGGCAGGTGACATGCCCCAGTTTGTCGGGCAGGTGCAGAGAAGCTCAACAAACGACAGCCCCTTGCCGTCAATCTGATTTTGGAACGCTTTCTTTATCGCCTTTTTCGCTTGCTTTATATGCTGCACACTGTCGGTTGACACGCGCGCAATATACGAAGGCCCGTCAAGAGATGACAGCATTTCGCACACCCTTATCGGATTTCCCTGCGTTTTCGGGTCGCGTCCGTAAGGAGAGGTCTGCGTGACCTGCCCGGGCAGCGACGTCGGCGCCATTTGTCCGCCTGTCATGCCGTAAATGGTGTTGTTTATAAATATTATAGTTATATTTTCGCCTCTCGTTGACGCGTGAACGGTTTCCGCCGTGCCTATCGCGGCTAAATCACCGTCGCCCTGATAGGTAAACACTATCCTGTCGGGAAGCGCTCTTTTAACGCCTGTCGCGACAGCGGGCGCTCTGCCGTGCGCCGCCTGCACAACGTCAAAATTAAAGTAATCGTGAGCCGTAACCGCGCAGCCGACAGGCTCGACCGCGATTGTATTGCCTGTTATTCCGAGTTCGTCGAGGACCTCGCATACAAGCCTGTGAACAATTCCGTGTGAACAGCCCGGACAATAATGAAATACTGCGTCTGATAATGATTTCGGCTTTTCGTAAATTACTTTCGTCATTTTACATTACCTCCTTCATTATCGACTTAACCTTGCCGATTATTTCGCGGGGCTCGGGAATAACCCCGCCCGTTCTTCCGAAGAAGTAAACAGGGGCTTTACATTCGCATGCAAGCTTTATATCCTCAACCATCTGTCCCGTGCTCATTTCAACCGACAGAAACGCCTTCGGGTTTACCTGCTTATATATTTTCTCGGGAAAAGGCCATAAGGTTATGGGTCGTATTACTCCCGCCTTTATTCCCTCTTTACGCAGTTCCTTTACGGCTGTTTCAACAACTCTTGATGTTATTCCGTACGAGGAAATTATAATATCTGCGTCCTCAATGTCATGAGCGTCGTATTTTTGCAGATGCTCTTTTACAACATCATATTTCTTTTCACGCTCAAAAACGGACGCTTCAAGCTCATCGGGCTTTAAATACAGCGTTTTTGTAACATTCGGTTCGCGCTTTCCCTGCGTGCCCGTTGTCGCCCACGGTTTATCGGCAAAAACAGGCTCGGGTATCTCGTCCAAATCCACGGGCTCCATCATCTGACCGAGTGTTCCGTCGCCGAGAAGCATAACGGGAATTCGGTATTTTTCCGAAATATTAAAGCCCTCAGCCGTAAGGCAAACCATTTCCTTTATACTGTTCGGCGCAAGCACTATTAAATGGTAATCGCCGTGTCCGCCGCCGCGCGTTGCCTGAAAATAATCTGACTGTGCGGCTTGTATACCGCCGAGTCCCGGCCCGCCACGCATAATATCGACTATCACGCACGGTAAATCAGCAGCCGCGATATAGCTTATGCCCTCTGATTTAAGGCTTATTCCCGGACTTGACGAGCTTGTCATAGCTCTTACTCCCGCGGATGCCGCTCCGTAAAGCATATTTACTGCCGCAATCTCGCTTTCCGCCTGCAAAAACGTGCCGCCGATTTTCGGCAGTTTCTTCGCCATATACGCCGACAGTTCCGTCTGCGGAGTAATCGGATAACCGAAAAAGTATTTGCAGCCCGACCGTATGGCAGCCTCGGCAATCGCTTCGTTTCCCTTCATCAATACCATATTTCCCATCGTCTACGCCTCCTCTGTAATCGTAATCGCACAATCGGGACATACGGTTGCGCAAAACGCGCAGCCTATACATTCGGATTGATTTATTACATCAGCGGGACGATATCCCTTCGTATTCATTTTGTCCTCGGAAATCTTAATGATTTTCTTCGGGCAAGCCGCAACGCAAAGCTCGCAGCTTTTACAACGCTCCTCGTTGAACATTACTTTTTTCACAATTTTCTCCTTCCGTCTTCAAAGACAACCAATCAGGCGGTTAAATACCGCTTAATCTCAAATGTATCCGTGCCGCGGATTTTTTTCAATGCGTCTTTTGTTCCGCATTGAAATGCGACCGGAATTTTCATTTGCTCCGATAGTCTGTCAATTTCCGCGCAGGAGGATAAAATTGTGTCAGCGTCGGTCAGATACGATAAATTGGTGTTATTGTAAATATCGGTAAACTTAAGACCCGATGCGGTTTCTATACGACCCGCAATTTCAAGCAGCTCGCCGCATTTTTTCGTCAAGGGACGTTTGGTATTCACAATCAAGTGCATTTTATAACCAAATTTCTCAAAAAACTTACGGTATACTCCGAGCGCGTACGCGCCGTCGTCATCACCGCCGACATCAAAAACAGCAGTTCCGCCGTTTTCCTTGAATACACTCAGCACCTCGGCAGGTACTATCGGCATATCAAGGTTTGTTGAAGCGTATTTCCCCGCAATCAGCTTTATATTGTATTCCTTTAAAAGCTTTTTCGCGTCATTGGCGCGAAAATACGGGTTTACTGTGTCCATATCTATCAGTGTTACATTTTTCCCAGCGTTTCTCTCGGATATGGCAAAATTAAGCGCCACTTCCGTCTTTCCGCTGCCGAAATGTCCCGAAAAAATATGAATATCTGTTTTTGATTGTCCTGTCATGCGTTTCACCTTTTCAGAATATCAGAGTGTTCGGACAATATTTTTATATAATTGCCCTCTCTTGGTTTATTATAACATACTATGCAAATATTTTCAATATATTTCATAAAATATTCTAAAAAAGTTCATTTTTACCGACAATTTACAATATTTTAAAAATGTAGTGAAGCATTTTTTAGCATTTCCCTCGCATGGGACAGCGCAAGCTCCGATATATCACCTCCGTCTATTATACGCGCAAGCTCCGTTTCCCTGCCCTTTTCATCAAGCTCGGTAAGAGAAGTTGAGGCAAGCGCGCCGTCAGTATTTTTTATTATTAGATAATGCGTGTCAGCCGCGGACGCAAGCTGCGGTAAATGTGTTATGCAGATAACCTGCTTGGTTTTTCCGATTTTGGCAAGCATTTTTGCAATTTTATGGGCGGCGTTTCCCGAAACGCCCGTGTCTATTTCATCAAAAATCAAAGTTTCCACATCGTCCGTATCGGCAAGAATTGATTTTATGGCGAGCATTACTCTTGAAAGCTCGCCGCCCGACGCGATTTTTACAAGCGGTTTAAGCGGTTCACCCGGATTTGCGCTTATAAGAAATTCTACCGTGTCCGCGCCGCTTTCCGTGTAGCTTCCGCTTTCTTTTACGTCAACGCAAAAGCGAGCCTTTTCCATATTCAGTTCCCTTAGTGAGCACTCGATTTTTTCTTGCAGTTCCTCCGAGTATTTTTTGCGGATTTGGGTTAATTTCATAGCAACGGCTTTTAATTGCTCCATTGTTTTTGAAAACTCTGATTGAAGCTCCGCGATTTTTTCATCGCCCGATTTTATATTGTTAAGCTCCGTTTCCGCATTTACGAGATATTCAAGTACGGACGCAATATCGCTTCCGTACTTTCTTTTAAGCCTTGATATTAAATCAAGCCGTTCTTCCGTTTCGTCAAGCTCAGCCTCGTCAAAATCAACCGTATCGGCGAAGCTTTTAAGCTCGCCCGATATATCCTCTATCGAATAAGCCGCAGCCGCAACGGTATCATATACCGATTTCAGCGCGGGATTTAGTTCTGCAATTTCGGCAAGCGTATCCGCCGCCATGCTCAGACTGTCGTATGCCGACATCATGTCCGCGCCCTCGTACAGTTTTTCATACGCCGAATTAGCCTCCGATTTGATTTTTTCGGCGTTCGATATAATATCCCTGCGCGCTTTTAAATCTTCTTCCTCGCCGACGGTCAGATTTGCCGATTTAATCTCATTTACCTGATATTCGAGCAAATCAATCCGCTGCATTTTTTTCTTTTCGTCCATTTCAAGCGATTTTATGTCGTTTGAAATCTTCTTTGCTTTACGGTAAAGTGTTTTATATTCCTTTAAAATTTCCTCATTGCCCGCATAATCGTCAAGGAAATTTATATGCCGCCGCGGATTTAACAACGCCTGATTGTCATGCTGTCCGTGAATATTTATAAGACAGTCCGATAAATCGCGCAGAGTATTGAGCGTCACGACCGTGCCGTTTACTCTTGCCGTGCTTTTGCCGTCGCTTGTAATTTTGCGCGTTATTATAATCTGGTTGTCCTCAATGTCAATGTCGTTGTCCCCGAGCAGCTTAAGCGCGGACTTATTTGCGTCAAACACCGCCTGCACAACGGCTTTTTCCTCGCCGAACCTGACAAGCTCCTTATTTGCCCTGTCGCCCAAAATCATGTTAATGGAGTCGATAATAATTGATTTTCCCGCTCCCGTTTCGCCAGTCAGGACGCTCATGCCGTTATAGAAATCAACGTCGAGCTTGTCAATTACCGCGACATTTTTTATTGATAAATGATTAAGCATCGGCGGCATCTCCTTTTGAATAGAAAATCTTTCTGAGCTTTTCGGATATTTCGGACGCTTTATCTGCGTCCGACGCGATTATAAGAAGCGTGTCGTCGCCCGCGATAGAGCCGAGGAACTCGCCGCGCATAGCCGAGTCAACGGAAGCCGCTACGGCAGGAGCCATTCCCGGGTATGTTTTTATTACGATTGTATGGAGTGCACACTCTATTTCGCGTACGGCATCGGAGAATAGATTTATATGCTTATCCGTTCTGTCCGCCACTGCACTCGCCGCGGAATATACCGAGCCTCCGCCCGCTATCGGAACTTTTACAAGCCCCATTTCCTTAATATCTCTCGAAACGGTTGCCTGCGTCACGTTAAAACCCGCTTTATGCAGTTCCTCGATAAGCTGCTCATGCGTTTTTATTTTATTGTCCTTTATAATTTTAAGTATTTGTCCCTGACGCTTATATTTCATATTCTTCTCCTATGACAGTTTCTTTAAAACAGTGTCGTAAAATGATTGATTACCTATTTTTATAAGTTGAAATTCATATTCCGATTTTGTTATGACGACCTCCTCTGCGCCCTGTATCTTCGTCTGAACATCTCCGTCAGCCGATACGATTGCCATTGAATGAGGATATGTGTCGTCAAGCCGTATGCGTATCTGTTTTTCGCTCGGCAGTACCGCGCTTCTTGCGGACAGTGTGTGCGCGCATATCGGCGTTGCGATATACAAGCTCATTCTCGGGTCTGCGACGGGCCCGCCAGCCGATACTGAATATCCCGTTGAACCCGTTGGCGTTGCGATTACAAGCCCGTCGGCTATGTAGCGGTTTACAAGGTTTCCGTCCGTGTAAAGCTCCACGCCTATAAGCCGCGCCCCGTCCGATTTTGATACCACGACGTCGTTAAGAGCGTGGCAGTATTCTCTTATGACATCGCCGCTTTTTACCGCGACCTTCATCATCATTCGCTTTTCAACCGTGTAATCGCCGTTAAGCAGGCTGTCAAGCGCGGATTTCAGATTATATATCTCAATTTCGGTCATAAAGCCTATTCTGCCGAGGTTTATTCCGAGAATAGGCGTTCCCGCCTTCGCTGCTTTCTCGGCACACTGCAAAATCGTGCCGTCGCCGCCGAGTGCAATTATTATATCCGCTTCTTCGTAAAGCTTCTGATATTCAATATAATTTACATCTACGTCTGCCGCAGCGAACTTTACGTCCATGTATATTTTGGCTTTGCCTATGAGATAATTCACTATTTTTTTTGTGTTTAAAAGCCCTATATCCTTAAGGTTATTGGGAATAATCGCTATTTTCCGCATTTTCTCCGCCTCTCTGCATATGTATATTTATACATTTCATTCATTATATCATACAAAAAAGCAATTTTCAAGTAATTTGCTTTAAATATAGACAATATTTCAAATTTATGGTATACTGTTATACATAATATGAACATAATGATTGATACAGGGAGGTCGGATAATGGCTGATAACATAAAAACGCTCGCGCAGAACAAAAAAGCGCGTCACGAATATTTTATACTTGAAACGCTTGAAGCAGGAATTGAGCTTTGCGGAACGGAGGTAAAATCAATCCGTCAGGGAAAAGTCAATATTGCCGACGCTTACGCTGCAGTGAATAACGGCGAGGTCTATATAAAACAAATGAATATAAGCCCGTTTGAGCACGGAAATATTTTTAACCGCGACCCCTTGCGCGACAGACGTTTGCTTCTTCACAAAAAAGAGATACGCAAGCTTATAGGTCAGCTTCAGCAGCAGGGCTACGCACTTATTCCGCTGTCCGTTTATTTAAAAGGCTCGCTCGTGAAAGTTTCACTTGCCGTTGCAAAGGGCAAAAAGCTTTACGACAAGCGCGAGGATATTGCAAAGCGCGACGCGAAACGGAATATAGACAGGGCGATAAAAGAAAGAAACCGATAAATTATCGGTTTCTTTCTTTATTAAATAGCTATTCAAATAACGCTTTTGCAAAATCCTCGGGATTAAATTCCTGTAAATCGTCAATCCCCTCGCCCACACCTATAAATTTTACGGGGATAGACTGTTCCTTTGAAATTGAAATTACAATTCCGCCCTTTGCCGTACCGTCGAGCTTGGTTAAAACTATGCCCGTTATATCGGCGGCTTCGGCGAATAATTTAGCCTGCGAAACAGCGTTCTGCCCCGTTGACGCGTCAAGCACCAGCAGCGTCTCGCGCGACGCTTCGGGAAGTTCGCGGCTTATTACGCGGTTTATTTTTTCAAGCTCCGCCATAAGATTTTTCTTGTTATGCAGTCTGCCTGCCGTATCGCATATTAAAATGTCGGCGTTTCTCGCCTTTGCCGCGGCGCAGGCGTCAAACACAACCGCTGCGGGGTCGCTGTTTTCCTGATGCTTTATTATATCGCAGCCGCTTCTTTTTGCCCAAATGTCAAGCTGGTCGATAGCGGCGGCGCGGAAGGTATCGGCGGCGGCAAGCATAACATTTTTTCCCATTGCCTTATATCGCATGGCGATTTTGCCTATGCTTGTGGTTTTGCCGACGCCGTTTACTCCGATTACGAGTATGACGGCGGGCGTTGTGTCAAGCTTCATGGAACAGTCCTGCTCGGACAGAATATCTCTTATGACATTTTGAAGTTCAAGCTTTACCTCGTTTCCGTCCGTGATATGCTTTGATTTTACGCGTTCTCTCAATTCCTCTATAATATACATCGACGTTTCAACGCCTATGTCCGCCATAATAAGCGCTTCTTCGAGATTTTCAAATAATTCCTCATCAACCTTTACAAACACGCTGAATACATTATTCACCTGCTCGGATATTGCATCGCCTGTTTTTTTCAGTCCCGCCTTTAGCTTATCAAAAAATCCCATATCAATCCGCCTTTCCGATATTATTCAACCATTTCGTCGTCAACGTCGTCAATATGCAGCGACAAAAGCTTCGACACGCCTTTTTCCTGCATTGTAACGCCGTAAAGTATGTTTGCCGCTTCCATTGTGCCGCGTCTGTGAGTGATTACGATAAACTGTGTTTTTTCAATATAATTTTTAAGATATGTCGCGAAACGCGATACGTTTACATCGTCAAGTGCCGCGTCAATTTCGTCCAGAATACAGAACGGCGTAGGTTTTACAAGTAAAATTGCAAACAGCAGCGCAATCGCTATAAATGATTTCTCGCCGCCCGAATACAGGTTGATATTCTGCAAGCCCTTACCCGGAAGCTGTACTTCTATTTCAACGCCGCTTTCAAGCACATTTTCAGGCTCCGATAATGACAGCTTGGCGGTTCCTCCGCCGAACAGCTCTTTGAACACCTTGCCGAAGCTCTTGTTTATTTCCTGCATTTGCTTGGAGAATAACTCTTCCATTAACTCTTCCATTGAGGAAATGATTTTGTTAAGATTTGCTTTTGACTTTTCAAGGTCGTCCTTCTGAGATGACAGAAACTCGAAGCGTTCCTTTACGTTTTTATATTCCTCGATAGCGTCCATATTGACGCTGCCGAGAGCCTTTATTTCGCCTTTCAGCTCTGAAAGTCTTGCAAACGACGCTTTTTCGTCCTCAACGGGAGTCTGGATTTCAAGCGCGCCGTTGTATGTAAGCTCATAATCCTCCCACAAGCGGTTTATAATATTCTCACTGTCGGTATTAAGCTTTACGCGCTTATTGTCAACTCTCGACAATTCCTGCTGCAATTGCAGAAGCTTGTCGGTCAAGTCCTTGTTTGAATTTTGGATTGACTGCAAGGTTTCAACAATCTTTGCCTTTTGTTCGTCAATTGCCGCTATTTGCTTTTTAATCTCCTCCGACAGTCCTGCCGAGCTTTCGGAAAGCTTTTCCTCTTCCCTTATACGCTCGTATAGCTTGTCGTTTTCCTCGTGTATCCGAAGCTTGTCGTTTTCCTTTGAGGCGATTTCCTCCTTCGCCGCCCTAATCTGCGCTTCCGTTTCCGCGATACTGCCCTTTATAAGCTCAATATCCTTTTGAAGCGCGCCCAATTTTATCGTCTGGTCCATAAGGCTCTCGGACTGTTCCTCTTTTTTTGCGGTTATCTGTTTGTATTCTTCCTCCAGTTCCGCTATTTCTGCCTGTTTGTTATCGGCTTCGTTCTGCTTTGCGCGCATATTTTGAAGCAACAGTGCGATTTCCTCCGAGGACTCCGAAAGCTGCTTTTCAATCTGTTCCAGCTCATTTGTATAATTCTGTCCGTCGTCACCCGACGACAGCGACTGCTTTAAATGCGCCGCCGTATTTTCAAGGCGCAGTATTTCGTCCTCGTATTCACGTGCCAAAGGAACATATGACGAAAGCTGATTATTTACTATCCTCAAATCATTTTCTGCCGTTTCACGCTCGGACTTTAACATTTTCAATTTATCGGCAAGAGCTGCAATATCTTTGGTAAGCGTTTTTATTTCAGAAGCTCTTGACAAAAATCCGCTTTGCTTATTGACGCTGCCTCCAGACATTGAACCGCCGCTGTTTAATATATCGCCTTCAAGCGTGACAACGCGGAATTTATAGCCAAACGCGCGGCTCATGGCAATGGCGTTGTCGATATTGTCTACAACAACCACACGTCCTAACAGGCTTTTCATAATTCCGTCATACTTTTTATCGTATGAAATCAAATCCGAACCTATGCCGATATAGCCCGCCGATTTACTGACGGCGTTTACATTATCGAGCGTTTTGCCCTTCACCGATGAAACGGGCAAAAATGTGGCGCGTCCCGCATTTTCGCGGCGAAGATATGCTATAGCCGCTTTTGCGTCCTCCTCGCTTTCCACGATTATATTTTGAAGCGCACCGCCAAGCGCATTTTCAATCGCCGTGACATGCTCTTTTTTTACGTCTATAAGTCCCGATATTGTGCCGTAAATAGCAAGCTTTTTAAGCTCGTCCGCTTTTAAAACAGCCTTGACGCTTCTCGCATAACCTGCGTAATCGTTTTCCATACCCTCTAAAATACGCTTCTTTGAGGTTTTGGAGTTATATTCAACGCTCATATCGTTTAATTTCGCGTCTGTTTCGCTTATTTTTGCGGTCAGTTTTTCCGCATTTTCATTATGGCGTTCAAGTGTCGCTTGGATTTTCTGATGTTTTTCTTTCTTTTCCTCTATCTGCTTTTCTGTGTCCTCAATTTCCTTTTCTGTGTTTTCAATTCCCTCTTTAAAGCTTTTTATTTCCGCTTCAACCGTTTCGCGGCGTTCCAAAAAACTGCTCCGAAGATTTTCAATACCGCTGATTTTCGCTTTCTTTGACGATACGTCGTTTAAAAGCTCGATAACGTCGCCTTTCATGCCCTCGATTTTATTATGCAGTTTTTCCTGCTTTGACGCAGTATCCGAATTATCGGCTTTCATTTCGTCAAAACTCTTTAATATGGTTTGCGCCTCTGTGTTTTTATCTTCAATATTCTTATTAAATTCGGCAATCTGATTTTCGCGCTCCGAATTCTTTTGGTGTATCGCTGAAATTTCATCATCTATACGTTTTAAAAGCGCGCCGTTGTTTTTAATATTATTTTCGGCAAGAGTAATATTATTCCTTGTTTGTGAAGATTTACTCTCGTTTTCCGATAATTCCCGATGTTTTTTTGCCTGCTCCTCGTCCTTTGCCTTGCTTTCATCGTACAATGCCGATATTTTCCGTTCGGTATCGCTTTCCTTGGAACGCAAATCGTCAAGCTCCGATTTTACATCGTCATACAGCGCGTTTGTTTTTTCGATTTCGGTTTTATTTTTAGCAAGCGTAATAAGGCTTAAATTTACATCAAGCCCTTTATATTCTCCGTATAAATCAAGATATTTTCTTGCCTTTTCCGATTGATTTTTCAGCGGGTTTAGCTGTGTCTGAAGCTCTGTTGTGATGTCGTTTATTCTTACAAGGTTGTCCTCAACCGAAACAAGCTTTCTTTCCGCCTCATCTTTTCTGTATTTGTATTTCGCAACGCCCGCCGCTTCTTCAAAAAGGCTTCTTCTGTCCTCAGCCTTTGTTGAAACTATCTGCGCGACATTGCCTTGTCCTATGATTGAATAGCCGTCGCGTCCGAGTCCCGTATCCATGAAAAGCTCATGAATGTCTTTCAAACGGCAGTTTGCGTTATTTATCTGATACACGCTTTCGCCCGAACGGAACAGGCGGCGCGTAACCGTTACTTCTTCAAAATCAATGTCAAATATATGCCCGCTGTTGTCAAGTACAAGCGTAACTTCCGCAAAATTCACTTTTTTCCTTGTTTCCGTGCCCGCAAAAATTACGTCCTGCATATTCGAGCCGCGAAGCGACTTCGCGCTCATTTCGCCTATAACCCAGCGTATAGCGTCGGAAATATTACTCTTTCCGCTGCCGTTAGGTCCTACAACAGCGGTCGCTCCGTCTGTAAAATCAAGGACTGTTTTATCCGCAAAAGATTTAAAGCCCTGCAATTCAAGTCTTTTTAAAAACAACCGCCGTCACCTCTTTTCTGTTTTACCGTCACTTTTTAAGTTTCTCGTAAGCGATTTTTGCCGCGTGCTGCTCCGCTTCCTTTTTACTTTGTCCTTCGCCCCCGTTTATGGGCTGTCCGTCGATTAAGACCTCAACACGGAATATTTTGTTATGCTCCAAACCGCTTTCGGAAATTGTCCTGTATGTAACCTTGCCCGTGTTGCCTTTTTGCACAAGCTCCTGTAACATGGTTTTGTAATCGTCATACATTTTTCCTTCAAGCGTTTCCACTATCTCGTTTTTCATCAGGTTTAAAAGCCACTTGCGGGCAACTTCAATTCCGCCGTCAAGATAAATCGAAGCGAGAACGGCTTCAAAAGCGTCCGATACAATAGACGCTCTGTTTCTGCCGCCTGTCATTTCCTCGCCTCTGCCAAGCCTTATCAGTTTATCAAGCCCGATTTTTTTCGCGATTTCCGCAAGCATATGCTCGCAGACAAGCGTCGCGCGGTATTTCGTCAAATCCCCCTCGCTTACGCCGTCAAGTCTTTTGAAAATATAATCGCTTATTATTATGCTCAAAACCGAGTCGCCCAAAAACTCAAGACGCTCATTGCTCTCTATTTTCTTTTCGTTGGCATATGAGCTGTGCGTCAGAGCTTTTTCAAGCAATGACAGATTTTTATAGGAATAGCCTATTTTTTGTTCCGCGTTTGTCATGATTATCCCTCGAATTTCTTAAACACGATACTCGCGTTATGTCCGCCGAAGCCGAGCGAATTTGACATAGCGTATTTTACTTCCTGATTTCTGCCCTCGTTCGGAACAATATCCAAATCGCAGTCGGGGTCGGGATTTTTATAATTTATTGTGGCTGGAATATATCCGTCCCTTATCGCAAGAGCGCATATAATCGCCTCAACGCCGCCCGCAGCGCCCAACAGATGTCCCGTCATGGACTTTGTAGAGCTTACGGCTATTTTATACGCCGCGTCGCCGAATACTGATTTTATTGCCTGCGTTTCAAAATGGTCGTTATACTTTGTTGATGTTCCGTGCGCGTTAATATACGTCATTTCTTCGGGCTCAATTCCCGCGTCCTTAACGGCAAGCTCCATAGCTTTTGCGCCGCCCTCGCCGCCGGGAACAGGGCTTGTGATATGATACGCGTCGTCCGTCGCGCCGTAGCCGACCATTTCGCATATAATATTCGCGCCGCGCTTTTTCGCATGCTCCATTTCTTCAAGTATAATAAAGCCCGCGCCCTCGCCGAGAACAAAGCCGTCGCGCTCCGCGTCAAACGGTCTTGACGCAGTTTTCGGGTCGTCGTTTCTCGTGGACATTGCTTTCATGTTGCAGAAGCCCGCGAATGCCGTGGGGCTTACAACCGCTTCGGTGCCGCCCGCAATTATAACGTCGTTCGAGCCGTACTGAATATGTCTGTACGCGTCGCCTATTGCGTTTGTGCTTGATGCGCACGCTGTAACGACATTTTCATTTATGCCCTTTGCGCCGAATTTAATCGCAATCTGCGCCGCGCCCATATTTGCTATCATCATGGGGATAAAGAACGGGCTGACACGTCCCGGACCTCTTTCAAGAAGCGTCTGATGCTGCTCTTCAAACGTCGTAATGCCGCCTATTCCCGAGCCTGTTATAACTCCGACCTTCCACGGATCTTCTTTTTCCATATCAAGTCCCGAACTGTTTACAGCCTCTGTCGCCGCAATTATGGCAAGCTGCGTGTATCTGTCCATTTTGCGCGCGTCTTTTTTCTCAATATAGTCGGTTACTTCAAGGTTTTTAACCTCGCCCGCAATCTGCGTTTTATATTCGGACGCGTCAAAATGCGTCACCTTATCAATTCCGCATACGCCTTTTTTTATTGAACTCCAAAATTCCGCAATGTTATTGCCTATCGGCGTAACCGCGCCCAATCCCGTTACTACGACTCTCCTCATGTTCTGCCTCCTGTATATAAAAAATTTAATTCATTTACAAAAATTATAAGCATAAGACGAGCAAAGTCTGTAAATAACAGACCTTGCTCCCTTAAAACTTAGCCTTGCGCATTTTCCTTAATATAGTTTACAGCATCGCCTACAGTGCTGATTTTTTCTGCCTGTTCGTCAGGTATTTCAAGATCAAATTCTGTTTCCAAACCCATGATAAGCTCAACTATATCCAGTGAATCTGCTCCAAGGTCATCAACGAATGACGCCTCCATTGTCACCGCGCTTTCGTCAGCGCCGAGTTGATCAACGATAACAGCCTTTACTCTGTCAAATATCTCCATTTCTCCGCACCTCCTTTCAGTAATCTTTATATATAAATAATTATATATCTTACATCAGCAAGCCGCCGTCAACATTTATGACCTGACCTGTCACATAGCTTGCCATATCGGACGCCAAAAATGCCACAACGTCGGCAATCTGGTCTGTCTGACCGAATTTTCCCAAAGGAATTGCAGAAAAATACTGCTTTTTCACATCATCGGGAAGCTTATCCGTCATATCTGACGCGATAAATCCGGGAGCTACCGCGTTACAGCGTATACCGCGCGACGCGAATTCCTTCGCGGTGGTTTTCGTAAGAGCGATAAGTCCGCCCTTCGACGCGCTGTAATTTGCCTGCCCCGCGTTTCCCATAACTCCGACAACCGACGTGATATTTACAATAGCGCCGCTTCTCTGCTTCATCATCGGCTTCGCGACTGCCTTTATGCAGTTGAACGCGCCTTTCAGATTTATGTCCATTACGAGGTCCCAGTCGTCCTCCGACATACGGAGCATAAGACCGTCACGCGTAACGCCCGCGTTATTTACGAAAATGTCGATTTTGCCGGATTTTTCAAGCGTCGTGTCAATCAGATTTTTTACATCCTCCGCTTTTCTCACGTCGCCCTTAACTACGATTGAGTCAACACCGAGAGCCTTAATCTCCTCGCATGTCGCGTCTGCGTAGTCTGACGACGGAATATCGTTTATTACTATATTTGCGCCGAGCGACGCTAATTTCATCGCGATTGACTTTCCTATTCCGCGTCCCGAGCCTGTTATAATTGCCGTTCTTCCCTTTAACATAATTTTTCCTCCCTCTTAGGCATTTAAGCCCTCCAAAGTTTTGTTTAGCGAGGTCATGTCCTCTACATTATATATATTTACGTCTTTTGTAATCTTTCTTATAAATCCGCTCAATGCTTTGCCGGGTCCTACCTCGACGAAGGTGTCAACGCCGTCGGATAACATTCTTCTTATCGTGTCCTCCCACAATACCGAATGTGAAACCTGCTCAATCAAAAGCGGCTTTATCTCGTCCTTTGACTTCACGTAATCGGCTGTAACATTTGTTATAACAGGGATTTGCATATCCCTTACCGTTACATTTTCAAGCTCTTTTGCAAGCTTTTCGCCCGCGCCTTTCAGCAATTCGCAGTGAAACGGTGCGGAAACAGGCAAAAGCATAGCGCGTTTCGCGCCCTTTCCCTTTGCAAGCTCGCAGCATTTGTTTACCGCATCAACTTCACCCGACACGACGATTTGTCCGGGACAGTTGAAGTTTGCGCCCGTGCATACGCCGATTTTTGAAGCCTCTTCGCAGCATGCCCTGACGGTATCGGCGTCAAGCGCGATAATTGCCGCCATTGCGCCTTTTCCGACAGGTACTTCCTCCTGCATATACTTGCCGCGTTTTTTTACAAGCCTTACGCCGTCGGCAAAATCCATT
>CAZBXN010000013.1:19591-21628 GCA_964496015.1 uncultured Lachnospiraceae bacterium
GCGATATGCGCCGTGTATTCGCCAAGGCTCAAGCCTGCGACAACGTCGGGCTTTATGCCCTTTTCCTCTAATACTCTCAGTGCCGCGACGCTCATTGTTACGATTGTCGGCTGAGTGTTTTCCGTTATCATCAGCGTTTCGGCGTCGCCGTTCCAAATCATGTCCTTAACGTCAAAGCCCAAAGCGTCGCTCGCCTCGTCAAAGGCTTTCATGGCGCAGCCAAAGTTTTCGGCAAGCTCCTTGCCCATTCCGACAGCCTGCGCGCCCTGTCCCGCAAAAACAAATGCTAATTTTCCCATTTTATTTTCTCCTATTTCAGTTTGGAATTTATATTTTCTATAACGGGTTCAATCCCGTCAAAATAACTCTTTATTATATCCGCGCACGGCTCGATCTTATGAACCATAGCCGCCGACTGTCCCGCCATAAGCGAGCCCATTTCAACATCGCCTTCGGCAAACGCGCGTCTTAAACCGCCCACGCCGAGCTGTTCGATTTCCTCAAACGGAGCGCCCTCTTTTTCAAGTCTTTCATATTCTCTTGTAAGCTTATTTTTCAAGGCTCTTACAGGCGCGCCCGTGGAACGTCCCGTAACAACCGCGTCACGGTCTTTCGCCTTTAAAACCGCCTGTTTATAATTATCGTGCGCTATACACTCTGTTGAACAGATAAATCTTGTGCCTACCTGAATACCATCAGCTCCCAAAGCAAATGCCGCAACTGCGCCGCGGCTGTCGGCTATGCCGCCTGCCGCAACGACGGGTATGGAAACAGCGTCAGCCACCTGCGGAATTAAAACCATCGTCGTCAGTTCTCCGATATGGCCGCCCGCTTCCGTACCCTCGGCAATAATTGCGTCCGCGCCCGACTTTTCCATTTTTTTCGCAAGAGCCACGCTCGGTATAACGGGTAAAACCTTAATACCCGCTTCTTTAAGCGCGGGTATGTATTTCGCGGGATTGCCCGCGCCTGTTGCGACAACGGCGGGCTTCTCCTCAATAACGACCTGCATAACCTCGTCGGCAAACGGCGACATCAGCATAACGTTTACGCCGAACGGCTTATCTGTAAGCTCTCTGGCTTTTTTAATCTGCTCCCTTACCACATCGGCAGGAGCGCCGCCCGCCGCGATAAGTCCCAGTCCGCCGCCGTTTGATACGGCAGCCGCTAATTCAGCAGTAGCAACCCATGCCATACCGCCCTGAATAATCGGATATTCAATTCCAAGTAGTTCACAAAGTCTTGTTTTCATAGTCGTTTTCCTCTCTATTTTAAATTTATTTTACCATTCAAGTAATGCCGCGCCCCATGTCAGTCCTCCGCCGAAGCCGACAAGAATAATCTTATCGCCTTTCTTAATTCTGCCTGCCTGAGCTGCCTCTGTAAGCGCTACGGGAATACATGATGCGGAGGTGTTACCATATTTTTCAAGCGTCAGATACACCTTGCTTTTGTCAATGCCCATTCGCTTTATGGCACTGTCAACTATTCTGTAGTTTGCCTGATGCGGAACAACAAGCGCAATATCGTCCCATGACACGCCAGCCTTTTCCACTACTCTGTTTGAAGCGTCAGCCATAGCCTTTACGGCAAACTTCATAACAGCCTGACCTGCCATAAGGATTGTTTCCTTGCGTCCGCTTATTCTTTCCGCCATTTATTCCTCGTTTGATTTTATTGCCATGCTCGATATTGTCATAGCGCCCGAACCGTCCGCGCCTATATCAGTCGCGATTATGCCCGTTTCCTCACTTGCCGCGACAACAGCCGCGCCTGCCGCGTCGCCAAACAGCACGCAGGTTGAACGGTCTTTATAATCTGTTACCTTACTCAGAACATCAGCGCAGACAACGAGCACGTTCTTATACGCCCCCGTTTCTATAAATTGCTTCGCGATAGTAAGACCCGTGACAAAGCCTGAGCAAGCCGCGTTATAATCAATCGCCGCCGCGTTCACAGCTCCGATATTATTTTGAACAATACAGGCGCATGACGGTGTGAAATAATCGGGAGTTACCGTAGCAAGAAGGATAAGGT
>CAZBXN010000014.1:0-21500 GCA_964496015.1 uncultured Lachnospiraceae bacterium
CTCTTGAAATCAGCGGCGGAGGATATTGGCCGTATATCGCATTTGAGAGCATAACGGAAAAACAGCTTCCAAGCGACGTAACGGCGACATTTGAACTTGGCTCGTCAGACGCGCAGGGAGTTGTGCCTGATAAAAAGACGGTAATAAAGGGCACAAAAATTACAATCCCTGCAAACAGAACTGTTTATAAAGAGGGTAATACTCTTACAGGCTGGACTGACGGAACTAATACTTATGCAATCGGTCAGGAAGTAACGCTTACCGATAATATGACATTAACTCCTGTATTTACTGCAAATACAAAGACGGTTTCAGATACTTCGGTTACATTTGATTTCCAGAGACAGAACGGCGCGCCGACAGTTGGTTGGGAGAACGTATCGGGCAAATTCTGGGTAGGTCAGGCAACAGTAGACGGAACACCGATTGATGTCAAGATGGACATTGACACAACACAAAAAACATTGCATGACGGAACTACCAAGGGTAATGGTAAGGTTGCAAATGCAAGTTGGGGTGATTGGGCTCAGATTAACGAGTGCACGGAATTTACTATTCCTGCGGTTGCAGGCGCTGTAATTGAAATTGCTGCAATGGGTGATACTACCAAGCTTGAAATCGGAGCAAATCAGTTTAATAAAGATGCAGGTTATACTGTAAAGGCAGAGGATATAACAGACGGCAAGGTTAAGATGTTAAATGTAGGCGGCGGATATACAAGAACCATTAAGGTAACATATCCTGCGGCTTCAACTCCGGTTGATCCGACAGCGACTCCGACAGTTGCTCCGGTTGATCCGACGGCAACCCCGACAGTTGCACCGGTTGATCCGACAGCAACTCCGACAGTTGCGCCGGTTGACCCGACAGCAACCCCGACAGTTGCTCCTATAGAGAAACCTGACCCGGTTATTCTTAAGGCAGCGGATGCGGCTACAGGAAACTCGCGTGACAACAGTGATACATTTACATTCAGCGCAGGTGCGGATGACGTAATAAAAGCTCTTTTAGCTGACGAGAGTGATAATACTAAGATTGCGGCGGCTAATGTTGTAAAGTACAGAGACTTTATCGGAAAAGGAACCGCGCTTACCTTTAACGGAATCAGCCTTCCGGCGGGTTCGTATGATGTTTACTATTTAGGTAAAGCGAGCAACTCATCTATTGACGGTACAATTGGAGATGTTACGATGACAGGCTCTACGGGCTCAGGAGAAGCGTTTGCAACAGGCGGCAATAATATAAACATAAACCTGTTTAAGCTTAGCTTTACGGCTGCAGCGGCTCTTGAAAATGCAGCAATGAATTTGACAAATGAAACTGCTTGGCTACCTGACTGTTACGGTGTGGTAATTGTACCTGCCGGATATGTAATAGAGGGCGCATTCAGCACTGTTGTTGTAACGGCAAGCGGAATGACACCGGTAGGAGCTAATGATAAAAATCCGTCTATATATTCAGGTCAGGCTGTATCAGATATTAAAGCAGATTATACCAATAATGCAGAATATGTCAGTCTGTTTGGAGCTGATCTTGCAAAGGCAGGAACAGACAAATACGGTTATCTTGGCAATACATCAAGAGGTCATGTTGAAAAAGCTGTAAGCTTCACGGAAGCCGGAACCTATAAGGTTTACGTGCTGGCAACATACGGAAGAAGCGGTGACGCGATTTCGGTAAAGAGCGCTTCGGGTGAGGAGCTCGTAAGCGGCGCTCCGACAAAGAGCAACGCTCTTGCAACATTCGGCAGTCAGGATTTGTTTGCTTATACAACAGAAATCAGTGTTACAACTCCTGCAAGATATACCGTTAAATGGTATAACGAGGGCACGTGTTCAGATTTTGTTGCAATGGCGGTTGTAAAGCAGGCTGAACAGGCACAGGAATAATTGAATTTAATGCAATAAAAACAACGTCCTTCGGGACGTTGTTTTTACGGCTCAAAAAAATCTGCTGTTTTTAACAGCAGATTTTTTATTTTACCATTCTTTTTATTCAACCGTAAATTCGTCAAAATCGGCGTACTTCCCTTTTTCGCCCGTCATGAATATCGCGTGCTTTGCGCCTACCCATTTTCCCTGCATTGCGTCAAAAGAACCGAGCGCGGTGAAGTGCTTTCCGTCCTCGCTGTAGGAGCAGACAACTTTCGCTGTCATGGCGTTTTGGCGTGCGATTACCTCGGTTCTCAAATATACCTCGTTTACCGAAACTATCTTTTCCGTTTCAATATATTCGTCCGCCTTTGCGCCGCTCTGCTTTGTTTCGCCCTTTACAAATTCAACCGTTCCGTCGTCGCGCAGCGCGATATATCCGTATTTCAGTCCTACAACGCCGAGCGCGGCTTTATTTTTGCCTGTTCCTTTCGGTATTTCAACCCTTACCGTTGTCGTCATGGACGGCGCCTGCCAAAGCTGCGTAAGGACGTTCGGCAAATTCCACATATACGCGTCCTCGCCGATTGCGCCCGTGCCGTACAGACGCAAATGGTTCGGATTTTCCGTCAACGAATACCATTCCTTTTTATTGTTCGCCTGCCACTGCCATTGGAGTCCCAATTTATCCCCCGAAAAATCGTCCGAAGTCGCGATAACGCTTATCGGGTATTCCTTGCCGACATTCGGCTTTTTATGCTCCATAACAGGCTGACCGCACAGTCCGCTGTCGATATTCTCGCCCATTACGGGCACATCGTTTATCCATGTCACGGGCTGCAAATGAATAATTCGTCCGCAGACCTCCAAATCCTGAAAGTGCATGAACCAGCCTTCGCCGTTTTCAAGCTCGATATATCCGCCCTGATGCGGGCCGTTTATGTCGGTCTTGCCCTGCCTTAACACAATTCTGTCCTCATACGGTCCATAGATATTTTTTGAGCGCAGAGCCACCTGCCAGCCCGTCGGAACGCCGCCCGCAGGAGCTAATACATAGTAATAACCGTTTCTCTTATAGAATTTAGGGCCCTCAATCGTAGGCTGGCTTACCGTACCGTCAAATACAATTTTGTCCTCGCCTATTACCTTTGTTCCGTCCGCCGACATCTCGCATACGGCAAGCTTTGACTTTATACCGCAGCGGCTGTTCGCATAGCCGTGTACAATATACGCCTTGCCGTCATCGTCCCACAAGGGGCAGGTGTCGATAATTCCGACAGCCTCCTTAACGCATGTAATCGGACTCCATTCGCCGTATATATCGTCCGTATTCGTCATCATGATACCTAAGTCGGGGTCACCGTAATAAATCCAGAATTTGCCGTCATGATACCGTATAGACGGCGCCCAAACGCCGCAGCCGTGCTTCGGCTTATCGTATATATGCTGAAGCTCTCTTGCGGCATAATTTATAATTTCCCAGTTTACCAAATCCTTTGAGTGAAGTATCGGCAGCCCCGGGACATATGTAAAGCTTGACGCGGTCATGTAAAAATCCTCGCCGACGCGAATTACGTCGGGGTCGGAATAATCCGCGTAAATCACGGGATTTTTATAATATCCGTTTCCCAAATCCGATACCCATTTTCCTTTTAAATCCATTACAGTACAACTCCGTCCTTAAATATTGAAATTTCTCTGTAGCCGTGTTTCTCGTTGTTCGTCTTTTTGCCGCCCGCGACCTCCAGAACGTAATCAAACAATTCGTCCGTCAAGTCCGCGCCGTTTATAATTTCGCCTGCGTTAAAGTCAATCCAGTGCGGTTTTCTGTTTGCCAAATCCGAATTTGTCGAGATTTTCACGGTCGGTACAGGCGCGCCGACAGGCGTGCCGCGTCCCGTCGAGAACAAAATCATATGACAGCCCGATGCAGTAAGATTTGTCACGGCTACAATGTCGTTGCCCGGACCTGTCAGCAGGTTAAGACCCTGCTTTTTAACGCTCTCGCCTATTTCTATAACGTCGCTCACGTCCGCGCTGCCCGATTTTTGTACGCAGCCTAAGGACTTATCCTCAAGCGTTGTAATACCGCCCTTTTTATTGCCTGGCGACGGGTTTTCATACACGACCTGATTGTGGCTCGTGAAATAGTCCTTGAAATTATTGATTAAATTCACCGTTTTGTCAAATGTTTCCCTGTCGGCGCAGCGGTTCATCAAAATCGTTTCCGCGCCGAACATCTCGGGAACTTCGGTTAAAATCGTACTGCCGCCCGCCGCGATAAGCTTGTCGGAAAAGCGTCCGATAAGCGGGTTCGCGGTAAGCCCCGAAAAGCCGTCGCTGCCGCCGCATTTAAGACCTATTACAAGCTCGGACGCGTCACATTCAACGCGTTTCTGCGCCGCCGCATAATCGGCAAGCTCGCCGATTATGCGAAGTCCCTCGCCTATCTCGTCGTTATGCTCCTGCGCGCTCATAAACTTCACGCGCTCGCTGTCCGTTTCGCCGAGAACCTCCCTGAACACGGCTATATTGTTATTTTCACAGCCCAAGCCGAGCACAAGAACGCCCGCGGCGTTGGGGTGATTTACAAGCCCCTTTAATATCGCCTGAGTTGTCTTTTGGTCGTCGCCGAGCTGCGAGCAGCCGAACGGGTGAACAAAATTATAAATTCCGTCGCACATGTCGCCGTACATCTTGTTCGCCTCGCGAGCGAGTATTTCGGAGGTCTTGTTGATACAGCCAACGGTATTCACTATCCATATTTCATTTCGTATGCCAACGCTGCCGTCCTTGCGGCGATAGCCCATAAACGTTCGCTTTTCGGGCTTCGGCAGGTCGTAATGCTGCGGCTTATACTCATATTCAAGCGTGCCGCTTAAATTCGTTTTGATATTGTGCGTGTGGATATGCTCTCCCTCTTTTATATCGCACACCGCATGACCTATCGGATAGCCGTATTTTATTATGTTTTCGCCCTCTTTTATATCACAGAGGGCTATTTTGTGACCGCGGTTTTCACCGTCGAGCATTACTGCGACATTGTCGCGCTCGTTGATTTTAATTTGTTTCATAGCTTAGTCCACAACCTTTGCCATTGCGGCTCTTACGCCGTTTTTCTCTATATCTTCGCAGTATGCCTTAACCGACGGCAGCAGGAAGGATAAATCCTCGCCCCAATATTCGGTTTTTGATAAAATTTCCTCAACGGACGCGTTTTTCATAAATTCCATAACATCCTCGCTGTCATTCGCCGCGTCGGTTCTGTAAAATTCGATAAGCGCGGCAAGCGAGAATACAAGCCTTTTCGGCTCGCTGCCCTTGTCTTTTATGTACCCGAGAACGCTCGGCAGTACGCGCACCTTGTATTTTGATACGGAATTAAGCGCAATGCTCAAAAGATAATGTTTGATAAACGGGTTCTTGAAACGCTCTATTACGTCGTTTGCAAACTGGATAAGCTCCTCTTTGGGAAGGTCAAGTGTAGGGATAATCTCCTCAAATATTCCCTGCTTCATGAATGAGAATACGAGTTCGTCCTCCATTGCGTCCCTTACCGTTTCAAGCCCAGCCAAATGCGCCGCAAGCACCATCATTGTATGCGCGCCGTTTAAAATGCGGACCTTGCGCTTTTTATACGGCGTTACGTCGTCTGTCCACAATACATTCAGACCGATTTTATGGAACGGAATTTCCTCCGCATATTTTTTATCGCCCTCAATTACCCACAAGTGGAATATTTCCGCCGTATCAATTACATTATCGAGATAACCGAACGATTTTTCCATTTCCGCCGCCGTATCACGCGGATAACCCGTTACAATTCTGTCAACAAGCGTGTTTGTAAAGTGGTTTTCCTCATTTACCCACTTTTCAAAAGCCGCGCCGTAGTTCCAATCCTTGGCGTATTTCAGAACGCACTCTTTAAGGCAATCGCCGTTTTTGTCAATAAGCTCGCACGGAAACAGGATAAAGCCGTTAAGTCCCGCGTCAAAACGCTTTTTGAGCAGAAGCGTAAGTCTTGCGGGGAAAGTCAGCGACGCGAAATCGTCGGGGTTCTGGTTCGGCTTATACTCAATTCCCGCCTCGGTCGTGTTCGATACGATAAAACGCAGGTCGGGATTTTTCGCGCACTCAAAATATAAATCCGTATCTCTGTACGGGTTTATTCCGCGCGTTATACATTCGACAACTCTCGTTTCCTCTACCCGTTCACCGTTTTGCAGACCTCTTAAATAGAGGCTGTACAAGCCGTCCTGCTCATTTATCATATCAATAAGACCGTTTTCAAGCGGCTGAACAAGTACAACGCCGTAGTCGCCGCCGTTTTCCTTATTTAGTCTGTCAATCATCCAATCGACAAAGCCGCGCAAAAAATTACCCTCGCCGAATTGAAGCACACGCTCTGTCAGCTGACATTTTTCCGTTCTCTTTAATCTTTCCATTTTATATGTAACTCCTTTCGCAACACCGCGCCTTGGCATTTAATACATATATTATACCGCAGCATATAATTTAATTCCATAAAAATATTGCCTCTTTTTAAAGAAATTAGGCGATATATTGCTATACCGCCTAATGATAATTTACTTATTGATGGAGATGTCTTTGCAATCTCCGTCCGCGCGTGTTTCTGTTTCACCGCCCGAAACGGACAATCCGTAAACTCTGACGTCCGCGGAGCTTTTGAATTCCATTCCTGCGCCGTGAATAATATTTACCGAAATATCCCTGAATACGGAATTTTTAATATTCGCGCAGAAGATACCCTCACCGCGCGTTTTCCTGACATGAAACGCCATGATAGGCTTATCCTTTAATTCACCCTCAGTATCAATCATATTTACCGAATAATTGCTTAAAGTCAAGCCGTCAACGGGGCTTTCGGGTATACCGTAAATATATCCCGCCGACGCGGTTACATTTTTCGCGCATATATTGGAAATATTTATGTTCCGTATAGTCGGCGTATCGTCGCTTACGGGAAGGGCATCAAGACTAAACAGCGACATATCCTTCGGGTTCGCGCCGCCGCACTGGTAATAGCCGTTTATAACGAACGGCACAAGCACCTTATCCATAAGAATATTGCTTATAATAACGTCCTCTATAAGACCGCCTCTTTTACGGCGGGTTTTAATTCTTATTCCCCTGTCCGTACCGCTGAAAACGCAGTTTGAAATTGTGACGTTCTTCACTCCGCCCGACATCTCGCTGCCGATTACAACGCCGCCGTGACCGTTGAGCATTGTGCAGTTAGTCACGACTATATTTTCGCACGGGTGCTGCTTCTGTAAATCGTCGTCCTCCGTTCCCGATTTAAGCGTCAGGCAGTCGTCGCCTACGTCTATTGTACAGTTTGAAATATGTACATTCGAGCAGCTCTCGGGATTTATGCCGTCTGTATTTGGCGAGGTTGACGGATTTTTGATTGATATGCCGTTTATTGTGACATTGTTGCAGCAAATCGGGTGCACCGTCCACATAGCCGAATTTATTATTGTAATTCCGTCAATCAGGACATTGTCACACAAAATCATCTGAATAGCTCTCGGGCGATGCTGATTTTCGGGATTTTTCCACCATTTCTGTCCGCGTCCGTCAATCGTGCCTCTGCCCGTAACCGCGATATTTTTCGCGTTTAAAGCCTTTATAAGCCCCGAATGACCCTCGCGGTTATAGCCTTTAAGCGTTTCCTTCGTTATCATTGGATAATCCTCGGGATTTTCGCTTCCCTTTATAACCGCGCCCGCGTCAAGATAAAGCGTTATATTGCTTTTAAGCTCAACCGTTCCCGTAATATAATCGCCCGCGGGAACATACACCGTTCCGCCGCCCTGCTCATACGCCGCATTTACCGCATCGGCAAAACATTTTGTATTATTCGTCCTGTCGTCGCCCTGCGCGCCGTAATCGCATACATTTATTATAGATTTTTTATTATACATAATTTATTTAATCCTTTTGAGTTAATATTCTGTAAAGTACCATTGCTGTTTCCGCTCTCGTCAAATTCTTCTTCGGTAAGAAATTGCCCGCGCTGTCGCCTTTTAAATATCCCTTTTCCGTCATCTGATAAACAGCTTCTGCCGCATAATCTGCCATGTCGGCTTTGTCGCCGAAGGTAAGAGTAACATCGGATTTTATGACAGGCTCTGCGGTTGGTTCCGCTGTCGGTTCAACCGTTTCGGTTGGTTCTGCCGTTGACTCGGGATTAGCTGTTTCTTCGAGCTCTGCGCTTTCCTCGGGTTCTGCCGTTTCCTCAGGTTCTGCCGTTGCTTCGGGCGTTGCCTGTTTTGACGCGTATTCAAGCGCGCGGACGCACATAACCGCCATATCCTGACGGGAAATATTTTGTCCTACGCCGAATTCCGTATCGCTCATACCCGTTACAATACCGAGTTTAAGCGCGGCATTTACATAGTTCGTGTACCATTGGTCTTGCTGAACGTCGGTAAACGAGCTGTCCTCGTTTGCGACCAGCTTAATGTCAAGAGCCGTAAGCAGCATTCTTACAAACTGCTCGCGCGTTACATTATCGTTTACGCCGAACAAGCCGTTGCCGTAGCCGTTTACAATATCCTTGCTGTAGAGGTAATCAATCGCCTCCGCTGCCCATGCCGCCTTATCAAGGTCGTCAAAGGACGGCGCGCCCGCGGGACGCATATTTACGGGTCTTTCCGTTGCCGTTATCTGCGGAACTGTAACGGCAGACGATATTGACGCGCCTCCGTTGCCTTTAACGCTTCCCGCGCTTCCTCCGCCGCCCGAGCCGCCGCTGCCGCCCGAACCGCCTCCGCCTGCCGGCGCTGACGGTTTATCTGTCGGCTTGGAAACGTCGCCGCTGCCTTTTACAAGGATTTTGTATTCCTTTGTTTTAACCTCGCCGTCGATTTCAACCTTTGCCGTTACGGTCACTGCCGTATCTTTCGCAATCTTCTGAGGCTGGGCAAGAACTGCAATCGGTTTTGTCACGCCCTGCGCCTTATAATACGCTATCTGCTCCGCCGTGTAGCCGTAATTTATAAGCTCGTCAACTGGGATTTTCTTCGTTTCTATTTTAAGCGCGCCCGTATTTCCCGATTTCCACGAAAACACCTTGCCGCTCATGCCGCCCGTTCCCTGATACGGAAGCAGGAAGCTTTCACTTGCTATATACTGTTTTGTTTCCTCGTCATACGGGATTGACTCTATTTCCATTGCCTCCCAATATGTTTCCTTATAATCCGAGGTTATGTTTTCAACGCACACATTATCAATAAGAAACTTGCCGCCCGAGGAATTTCTGTCGGGGGCGAACTCGATTGTCGGGAACATAGCCTGCGGATTTCTGAAATTCAGATTTGTCGCAATTTCCATTCCGTCATAATAGAAGTCCCATTTGCGCGTTTCGGAGTTCGCGACTATTGTCGCTCTTACCCATTCCTTTGCGGGACTTGCATATCCGTTCTTGCCGCCCAGAAAATCCGCGCCAGATTCCGCGCTGAAATATCTAAGGTATCCGTCGGTTGACAGATAGCCGTAAGAGCTTTGCTTAGGCGTGCCCTTTCCGAGTGTGAAACGGCACATCTGACCTGCTTTTGAAGTTCCCAGTCCCATTGCGAACTGATGCGGGCTTTCAATATAAATATCCATTGACATTACGACTATGCCCTTTGGCGCAAGACCTGTTTCGGGGTCTGTAAGTTTTATCCAGATAGGCGTTGCGCTGTCACCGCCGTAATTTTTATATATTCCGCAGTAGAACGCAAAATTCTCGCTATCCGTATCGCCCGTCACCATGGGACGCGCTCTGCCGAACGTATCGCCCGTCGCCATTATGCGCTTGTCAAAACAGCTCGGCGTGTCCTTGTCGTTATGGTCGAAGGTGTCAAGACTTCTTGAAACCTTTAAGGTATCGGCTCTGATACCGCGGAAGGTTTCGCCCGTAACGGACTGTACATTGTCGGCTATTTCAAGATATGTGCCCTCCGCGCTCTTTCCGACGTCCTGCTGGAAGTCGTTATAATACGTCGGGTTCCACTGTCTTACCGACACTTCAAATTTCTTTTTGTATTCCGCGTTTCCCTTTTTCAAGGTTGCCGTGAGCGTTACGGGAATACCGCCGTTTTCACATTCCTCCGCTCTCGGACGTGTTACAACGCCCGTATAATTCCTTTTTATATGCGAAAGCATCTGAATATCAACATATTTCGGATTGCTGCTCTCCCATGTAATCTCCGAGCCGTTCGCGCCTGTTTTGTCAAGCACAACGTCGCAGTAAAGCGCCGTTTTGCTTGCGGATTTAAGCGTTAAGGCTTCCGCGTCCGCTCTTACCGCCTTTTCGTCGGCTGATAATTCACTGCCCGGATTTTTCGTTGCCGACGGTGTGTTTGTCGGCGCGTTCGTAGGTGCAGTCGTGGGCGCTCCCGTTGGCGCATTTGTGGGCGCTTCCGTTTGTGACGGAGGCGCTGTTTCAATGGCTGTAGGATCTTTCGTCGGCTCGCCCGCAGGAGCAGTAGGAGCATTGGTCGGCGCGTCTGTCGGTGCGTCTGTCGGCGCTCCTGTCGGCTCTGTCGTTCCGCCCTTGGGAGCAAATACAAGCTTTGCTAAAGCGACATTTCCTCCAACCGTTATTTTTACTTCGGTATCCGCCGTTACCTCCATGCTGTCGGCAGCAAAAAGGCTGTCGGGCGCGGTAACGGATATATCCTTTGTTTTACTTCCCTGCGTTATCGTCAGTGTTCTCGTATCGCTTCCGCTCGGACTGCCGTGCTTTACATAAGCCGTAAGCGTGCCGTCAGACGCAGGCGTATACGTAAGGTATCGTCCGTTGTCGTTCGACCTGCCGCCAAACTTTAAAGCTCCGACAACCTCTTCCGTTACACCGTTTACCGTAAAGCTTGCTTTTGATTTTCTGTCAATCTCAAAGGCATTTTTATATTCTTGTTTTGTTGCATCAATCGTATCCTGCGAATACGCCTTTAAGCCGCTGCCTAAATCGGTTTCCGCTGTATACCATTCCTTTTCGCTGCCCTTGTTGTTTGTGAGCTTTGTACCCTCGGGGGCGTCCTTAAACGTCCATATAATATCCCCCTCCGCCGATACCGCAAAATTAAACGGTACGGCGTAGGCAAATATCATGGTCAGAGATAATATAAGGCTTAAAAATTTTCTGTTTTTCATGATAAGCCTCCTCAATTATTCAAACGAATATACCATTACTTCGTTAAGCTCGCCCATCTTCTTTGAGCGGACAAACACGAAATCGTCCTTTGAAATATCCTCTATATCGCCCAGCTCCAGTTCACGCTGTTGTGCGTCATACACATAAATGGGCGCGTTTTTCAGATTGATGGGACGGTAATAGTCAATAATCATGCTGTTGGGATAATTTATAACCTCGCTTTCCTTCAAGCCGATATTGAGCATATAATCAAGGTATCTTGCCTTAACCGTTCCGAAAGAAATATATAAATCATCATAAAAATCCTGTTTTGTTACCGAGCCCGTTCCGCTCCAGTCCTCATAGCGCGACTCTATTAAGTCGTTTTCGTCCTTCATACGTCCGTTCGTGTCAAAAACAATTTTTTCATTGTTATATACAAGTCTGAATGCCGACACATTACCCTCATTGTCCAGAGTGTATTGAATTGCGTCGCCGACATTGAGCTTTTCGCCCGGGATTTCGGTTGAATAGTTCAAATCAAAGTCCTCGTTGCCGACATAGTTCATCCAGCCGTCCTCGTATGTAATACATGACGTGTCTGCCGTAAAGTCAAGCGTTAATTCCTCGCCGTCCTGATAGCCCGTAATACGCGCAACCTGTTCGTCCTCGTCATTTACGGCGTTTGCAACCTCCTTGACAAAGAACAGGCTGTTGCTCATTGTAACGGAGTCGGATATGTCCTCAACTATCAAAAGCGCGCCTATTCTGCCCTGACGGTCTATGTCGTAGCACGTAACATCTGCATATGTTCTGTTCTTTAAATCCGACATTTTGAGAAGTCTGTAATCCGCGCTGTTGTTTCTGTCATAACGTGGCATGGAGAATATCACCGTGTCGTCCGTTACAAGCGACATACCCATGATACCGTCAATATATCTTACGGAACTCTTATTCCAGTTCTTGATGAATTCCGTTTCGTTTACATATTCAATATTTGAGCTTGTATCATACGGTCTGTTAATTCTTCTGATGTTTCCGTCACTGTTAAGCGCGAAAGTAACAAGCTCCGATTTTTTCAGGTAGTTTTGAATTGCGTTATATTCGCGTCTTTGACCGTTAATGTTTACGGTTGCCGCACACTTATATGTTTCAAGTATGCCGTCTGCCGTGTAAAGCTTGACAAACGCCTCTTCCGCATCATTATCGGTAAATACGTTTATAACATAAGCGTAGTTGTTATCCGACGATTTTGTTCCCGCGACAAGTCCGAGAAGCTTGCCGTCCATAGTTACGGCAAAAACGCCCTCTACGCCTACGTTAAGCTTATCCGCGCTGTAATATGACAAATCGTATTCCGTGTCGCCTATTTTAATTTTATCCTTTGATTTTGCCGTGATTTTGCCCGTTACGGTTGCTCTTGATACCTCAAGAGTGAATTTCTCTCCGTCGGGCGACATAATCATTGTCACCGCGTCGTCGGGCTGAATATCGTTAAATTCAGCCGCCTTGCCGTCAATAAACACGGTTACGTCATTTTCCTCGGGCTTAACCGTTATAACGTCGTCAAGAACCGACGGCGAACCGTTTTTCAGATACAGTCTGCCCGCCTTTTTATCTACGCGGTCAATAAGAAGCTGCTTGTATTCCGTAACAATTATAACATTTGCCGCTGACGAGCCGTCGTTTGCGATAAATGTAATTTCGCCCTCATGAATATTCAGCACGTCTTCAAGCTTTGAATAGTTTGATACAAACTGTCCGTTATATATTACAGATGCCGAAGCCGCGATTTTCTGCGTCTTGCTTGTTTTATCCTTTGTAACCTTTACATTGTTTCCCGTTACTTCAACATCGTCGGCGTCGTATGTCTGAACCGTATTGTAATTTTTCCTTTCGGTAAACGATACGATAGTTTTTTCGCCGTCCTCATCTCTGTAATAAGCCTTTACGTTATAGCCTACATATTTACCGATATTTGTGTCGCCTGTCTTATATGCTTCCTCGCCAATCTGAACGGTATTGTCGGGAAGCTTTTTATTACTGCTTACGGAAGTGTCCTCATACGCTTCAACAACTCCCTTAACTTCTTTCACGTTCCATTTGGTTTCGAGAAGCGTTTTATCCTCCGTTTCGTTCAAGCCGTTTTTGGGATAAACGAGAAGCGCGTTATATAAAAGCTGCGCCGCCTCCGTCTTTTTGAGGACGGAGTTTGTCATCAGCCATACGTTATCGTTTAAGCTGCATTCCGTAGCCGTTCTTATGTAGCCGCCGGGATAGCCGCCCAAAGCTTTCGCGTCATTTCCGTAGCCGAGCCCGTTTAAGAGAATACGTATAGCCTCGGCGTATGTTATTTCGTCGTTGGGGTTATATTCCCTGCCCTTTTTCTCTATAATTCCGACGCCTGCGAGAAAATCAACCGCCGCGCCCTCGGGCGTTGTCCTGTCAACATCGTCAAAATATCCTTTTGCCGACGCCGCAGGCTTTACGTCGCTGCCGAAAAGTCTTGCCGCATAAAGCGCGAACTCGCCTCTCTTTACAAGCGCGTCGCTTCCGAACTCTTTATCGCTTGCCGCTTCCATTATACCGAAGCCCGTCATAAGTCCGACTGCGGATTTGTTTTTTTCATTGCTTACGTCATCATATGCCAGCGCGCTTACTGCGCCAAACGACATACAAAGGACAAGAATTAAAGAAATTATTCTTTTTTTCATAATTTAATCCTCCTACTGTTCCTGTTTATCCCAATGGTCTTTCAGGGTCAAATATAAAATCTTTGCCGATGCCGCGCGGTTTGCCGTACCCGAGGGGTCGAAGCGGTTTTCGCCGACACCGTTTATAATTCCGCTTTCATAAAGCGTTCTCACCGCGTCTTTGGCATATCCGTCTATCTGATTTTCGTCATCAAACGTTTTATATTCCGTTGTCTTGTTCAGAGTGAACCCGAGCTTGTTCATAAGCCTTACAACCATAACCGCCATATCCTGACGCGAAACCTTGTCGTCCGCGCCGAAAACCTTGTCGTCATAGCCCGTAACAATTCCCATTGAATAAGCCATTGCAACCGCGGGATAATACCATGAGCCGTCGGGCACGTCTTCAAAATTACATACCGCGTCCTCGCCGATAAGCTCAAAGCCTCTCATAAGCAGCGTGGTAAATTCCGCTCTTGTTATATCGCGGTTCGGAGCAAACTCCTTTTCCGTAATTCCATAGACAATACCGCGCTTATGAAGCGAGTTTACCGCTTCCTCAGCCCAGTCAAAGCCGCCCATATCTATAAATCCTGATTTTACATTCTCTTCTTTGTCCGATACCGTGCCGCCTCTGTTTGGTTCAGGCGTTACATTCGGGTCGGGTGTTACATTCGGGTCGGGCGTTGCGTCTGACGGAGCTTTTGTCGCTTTCGGCGACACGCTTCCGCCTCCGCCGCCACCGCCGCCTACTGACGGTCTTTTGCCCGACGTTCCCTCCTGAACGGTATCGTCTGGCTTCGGCGTCGCCTCGGAATCTTCTACAGGTTCGTCCCAGCCCTTATACGCGTACATATAATCTATATATACGTCCTCCGTACCCGCAAGACGCGAGCTTATCTGCCATCTTGCGATACTGTTTGAGGTTGACGAGTCGGAATAATCCCAGTCCTTTCCGATTAAGGAGTCGTTTATGTAAAGCGAGCATGTGCCCGTATCGCCGTCCATAAGGAACTTGATGTCGTACCACGTATCGTCGGAATATTTCGCTATTGATTTTCCGCCGTTAAAGATGATTTCATTCTTTGTAAATTGCAGCGATATGATATTTCCGAACGCCGTAGCCTCGTTGGTTGACGTCGTTTCAACGTCTGCGTCACTGTCGCCTAAATCCGCGCTGTCCTGCTGAATGTAGAAACGCAGCTCGGGCGCTTGGTTTTCAGGGTCAAGCTCCTCGCCCTTTATCATAAGCCTTGCGTGAATAGTCGATTTTCCGTCAAGCAGAGTATCGAATTTCTTCGCATATGTGAAGCCGTGGTCATGGCTCTGGTCACTCAGCATAAGCATCGGGTCGTCGCCCTCGCCTTCAAGCGTCGAGGGAATCGGAACACCGCCGAGCGTATAAATATACCAGTCCTTTTCGTCGCCGTAAACTGTGATAAACTTCGTGGTGTCGCCCTCGCCTATTTCGCTTTCCTTTAATGTCTTGCTGTATTTTTCGTTTACAACATATTTTGTCGGAGCGATTGCGAGAGTATTAAAGTCTATATCGTATTTTTCGGGATATTCAATAACCCCGTTATTCTTTACCGATATTTTATCAACTTTATAAACAGGATTTCCGTCCTTATCCTTATCCTTTGTTTCGTTAGCCTTTTTCTTGTTGTAAATCGCTCCGTCGCTTTCCGTTCCGTCTGCCGAAACGGCTCTTAAATCAAGATAATACGTCTTGTTGTTCGTCAAGCCTTTCAGCTCGTATACCGAGGCTGTCGCGGGAATTGTGACCGACTTCGCGTTCGTCATATCCTTATTCTCACTGTATCGCAGAATATAATGGTCGGTCTTTGTGTCATACACGTTGTTCTTTAACGCTTTCGCACTGTGACCGCCCGCGGATGTGGGCGTGTAGCCCTTTACCTGCGAACCGGGCTCAAAATTCAGCGTTATCTTTTCGTCAAACGGAACGTACCGTATAACTCTCGGTCTTTCGGGCTTGCCCGCAGAATTGCTCTTTGTCTTAAATTTGTACGTGTCCGCGCTCAAATTCTCAACGCCCGTATCCGAATACGTCATAATCTTATACGTATAAGTTGTGTCAGCCTTCAAATCATCAAGAATTGCCGAGAAATATGTTTCAAAATCCTTTGCGTCGCTGTATTTATCGCTCGATATATCGTACGTTGAGTTGAGCGCAATTCTTGTTGCCTTATCCTTGTCAAAGTCCTCGCCCTCGCAGTAATATACCTCCGCTTTCGCGCGTCTTACCGTATTAAACAGGATTTCATGGCTCTTGTGCGTATCGTATTTTGATGAACCGTCGCGCACATTTTCAGCCTCAATCGGCTCGTTTTCCATACTGTCGGGACTTTCCGTATCGCCCGCGCAGTAGTCGTTTATGTAATACTCAATATTTGTATAACCTCTGCCCTCATAGTCAAGACGGCTTATATCCTTTTCCGATGAGTAGTCAGGACGCTTATCCCAGCCCATAAGCTTTACGAAGAAATCGGGGATGCCGTCGCCGTTCGAGTCAAAGTCACCGTCACGGTATGTTACGGGGAGCTGCGGCCAGTCGTCGTCAGTCCATTCCGTGTCGATAATCTCCGTGCCGAGATTGCCATCCGTAACGCCCGTGTTGGCGTGATTGTAGTTGCCCGCGCCGTCGCCCCAGTCCGCGCCTTTCATCTTAATGCTGCCGAAAGGTATATATCCCGTCGGGTTTTTGCCGTCCGTAATAACGGCGTTTGCATAATCCGAGGGCTTTGAAAGCTTGTTGTTTGCTATATCATACAGCTCAAAGCCGTCATATACATTATCGTCCTCAGTGTATTTGCTAAGCACAAGACGGTATTTGTTTTTGTTGTCGTCCACCGCATACAGGGTATCAAACGGATTGTCGCACGAAACAAATTTGTACTGCTCTTTCAGCGTCATTCCGCTTGCATCGGGAACGTCAATTCCGTCAACATCATAAACCGTCGCGCCGCGTTCGTCCTCATAAACCGTATGAGTATGAACAGGCAAGCCGTATGCCGTACTTTCCGAATAATCATTGCCAAGCTTTATGCCGTAGCAGCCCGACGCCTTGCTGTAATCGGAAAGAATTTGAAGTCTTGTTCTTCCCTCTGCAAGATAGCGTCTGTCGAGAATACCTTTTCTCGGCGCGTCGTCATTTTCGCCTCTGCCGACAAACGCTCCCGCGTTCGTCAGAACATACTTCGCCGCCTCATTCGCCGAATATGTTACCATATTGGGCGCGGCAAACGGATAATTTACAAGCGTATTTCCCTCTTTTGCCACAACGCTCGCGTCATATTCCTTCATGCTTATATCGCTCGGGAAAATCATATCCTTCCATTCGTCGCTGACGTTCGAATAACCGCCTGCGTTAAATACTTTAAGTTCCTTTTCCACTTGCGCGGCGTTCTTCTTGTCGCTTGCAAAATCGCCCTGCCAAAGCGCGCCCTCAACATTTTCATCTGAGGTGTTTACGCTTCTGGCTTTGTTTGTGTTGTCATAGTTGTTTGCGGAATATGACAGCACGCCGCCCGAATACGTTCTTCCCTGAAAATACTTATATGTACCGTCGCTGCTTACGGCGTTACTCGACGAATCGCCGGGCGCGCCGCTGCCGTAAAGCACAACATTATTAACTACATTATATTTTGTGTTCGCGCCCATCCACTCGTAGTTACAAATATCGAACGAGTATTTTGAGTTTGAAACAACATTGTTTCTTATATCTATGTATTCGTTATCGCATATACGCGGCGCTCTCTGTCCGCAGTCGGCGATATAGTTTCCGTAAAAGCTGCCGAACTTAGGCCCGAAAATACCCGCATAGTTATGCTTGCCTTTTTCATGAGGAGTGTTCCAGTAAAGTCCCTTTGAAATCATGCAGTTGGACATTGTGACTTCCTGTCCGTAGGCTCTGAAGCCCATATCGACCGCCCAGCAAAGCGACAGGTGGTCAAATACCACGCGCTTATTAACGCCCTGTGCGCTCAAGGGGTCTGACTGATATGTGTCGCCCGCTTTTCTTACGTTTCCTATTCTGATGCTGATGTTTCTGATAATTACGTCATGCACGCCCGAAACACCAAGACCGTAGCCCTTTAGCTGAATACCGTCGCCGGGGGCTGTCTGTCCCGCTATGGTAACGTTGGAGTCGTCCTCGCCGCTTAATTTGAGCGCGCGTCCGACAGGCGTTAAGTCTATCGTACCGCCAACGTCAAACACGATTATTCTGCGTCCCGTTTTTTCTTCAAGCGCCTCTTTCAATGTACCCGGTCCCTGCGCGCCGAGCGAGGTTACGTGATATACGTATCCGCCTGCGCCACCGCGCGTCTGAGTGCCGTAACCCTGCGCACCCGGGAACGCCTTTGCCGCCGCGGCTCTTTTTATTGTCACGGTGTATTCGTTTGTTTCAGTGAGGCTTCCCGCTTTTATTACAGCCGTCAGCGTCAATGTATGCGACGCGTCGCCGTACTGCATAATCTTTCCGTCGTCGGTAACCCATGCCGTATCGCTTGATTTCCACGAAACCTCGGCGATTTTCGCGCCGTCGTCAAGCAATATCTCTGTCGGGAGATACATGTCGGACGTAACAACCTTGTTTGTTTCCACGTCAAAACCAAGACCCTTTAAGCGTCTTTCGGCATAAATCATATATTCCCCGTCGCCCTCGGGATTTTCGAGAGGAGCAACGCTTACGGTAAACGTCTTTGTAACCGTTTCCCCGCCAACCGTGATTGTCGCCGTCAAAACCGCCTTTTCCGCTTTTTCGTAAAATCTCGGACGCGTTACAGTCGCATTGCAGCCGTCTATTTTAACAGCCTTTTCGTTTGAGGACATCCATGTAACGTCTGTTTCCTTCTTATTTTCCTCGTCATATTTACATATGTATTTATCCGAAAGCTCAAAATCATCTGTAACCGCGTTTAAATCTATGTTTTCGGTTTTGATAATTTCGGCGGGAGTTATGGAACTGTTGTTTATATACGACGCCCATTGCGCGTCCGTCGTCGGAGCGGACACCTTTGACACAAAGCGGATACCGTAGATATTAACGCCGTCCGCGCTGTATATTCTGACCTTGCCCGCAGCCACTTGGTATGTGCCCATAGCAATGCCGCCGCCCGGACATGCAAGCTCGTTGTCATTTACCATAGTTATCTTATCGTCTTTATTTGAGCTTGCCGCGTATACGGTTACAGTGCCGCCGTAAGACGAAGTAAATTCGATATATCTCGACGGCGTACCGTTTTCTTCAAGCGTTGACGAGCCGCCGAATTTAATTCTCTGCCCGATTTTTGTTCCGTCGCCGAACGTTTTGTTACTTCCGTCAACCGTAACCGCCTTTGAGGCAGTCGCGTATACCGTTACCCTTTTGTTAAACACGAAGTTTTCCGTATAAGACTTCTGCTCCATATTGTCGCCCGAGAAGAAAAAACTCTCCGAGTCCTCTTCATCGGCAGACAGCGTAATTTCCGCAGCTTCCGCTTCTTCCTCCAACGCTGTATTGTCAGTCTGATTTTCCGCACTGACGGCATTTTCCGATATTTCGGTCATAGGCGCAGCCTGCACCGTTTCCTCCGCGATTGCGCTCGGAAATACCGAAAATACCATTGCTGCCGTTATAAGAGCGGAAAATACTCTAACCATTTTTTTATTCATACAAATCTCCTCGCTTTTTTTATTTCCCTGCGGGCGCGCTTATCACACAACCTCATTCAGCGCCCGCCGAATGCGGGCTTTGTGATAAACACGCCGAGCCGAGTATTAAAGCTTAATCCCCGGCTCGTATGTTTGTAAAATTTACTTAATTATGCTCCAACCTCAGCTTTTGTTCTCTCGTAAACTGTCTTTTGAAGCTCTTCAAATTCATCAAGACCAATCTTCTTCAAGTCGCTGATGTATGCCTGCCAATCGGCGTCGTTGTTCGGGTCGCTTTCACCGATGAAAAATCTTGCCATATACTCGTCACGCTTTGAGTTAAGCGCCGTTTCAAGGTCAGTATATCTGCTTTCCTCTTCCTCCGTATATCTCATCGGGAATTCGTCAAAGTAATAGTAGTTGTCATTTGCCGTATATGCGTTATACAGCTCGTCAATTTGGTTGCCGCGAAGCTCCTGGAACAATTTCGGGTGCTTAATGAACGTATATGTCAAAGTACCGAATTCCTTGTTTATCTTCTTGCCCTTCGGGTCTGTCTTTTCATGATACCAGCCTTCCGCAACCTCGGGCTTGCCGTCAACCATATTATAGCTTTCGCCCTCGATACCGTACGACGTGTAAAGCTGTCCCTCTTCTGACGCGCACCAGTCGTAATACTTTAATATTGCGTCAAACTTTTCGGGGTCGTTTGCAAGCTCCGCGCTGAATGCGGGACCCCAGTTTGAATATGTCGGGTCTTTCTTATAGATTGTGCCCTTTTCGGGATAAGCCGTAATCATGTTCTTTGCCCATGCCCAGTTTGCGCCTGTCATACCGTTTACGTTTGTTTTGTTGTTAAAGGTGTCAACATTGTAAACGTAGTTGTATGTGATAAACGCGCTGTTCTGCGAGCATCTTGTATAGAAGTTATCCTTTTCGATTGAAAGGATTTCCTTGTCAATCAAGCCCTCTTTATAAAGAGCGTTGATAAACTTATACATTTCTCTTGCATTATCCGTTGCCATAGCGTAGGGAACAAATTCGTTTGTCTTGGGGTCTATGCACGAATGTGTCTGTAAAATAAGCTCGGGAATCCAGAATGCCTGGAAAAATCCTGTAAGCGAGCTCTTCTTCTGACCGTTTGACGAAATGATTACGCTGTCGGGATATTTTTCCTTAATCTTCTTGCAGACTTCAAGCAATTCGTCCGTCGTCTTCGGGAATTCAAGGTTAAGCTCGTCAAATATATCCTGTCTGTAATCCCAGCACATCTGAACCTTTTCCTGACGAACTGTCGGCAGATAGTAAAGCTTGCCGTCCGAGTTCGACGCAAGAGATACAACCTTGTCTAAGTTGTCGCCCCAGAGCGCGCACCAATTCGGGAGCTTTGTATAGTCGATAGGCGCGAGATAACCTTCGTTCGCCCACGGCTTATAATTCATTTCCTTACCGCCGATTGTCACGTCGGGCGCGTCGCCTGTCGCAAAATACGTGTTTGTCTTTGTTTCCCAGTCGGTTCTCGGAATTCTGTCGTAATTGAACGCTATGTTGAATTTTTCTTTCAGCATATTGTCAAATTCCGTATCGTTCGTCTGAGGATACTCGTTGTCGTCCTGCGTATACATATTAAAATTATATGTGTATATCTTGTTGCCGTTTTCGTCAACCTCGTCACCCTTCTGTCCGCATGACGCTATCATGGGAACAGTCAGAGCCGCCGCAAGAGCCATTGCGATTACTTTGTTTAGTTTCATTTTCATATCTCCTTCTTAATTTTTATTTTTTAACCCTTTACAGAGCCTACCATTACACCCTTAACAAAATACTTCTGTATAAACGGATATACCGCAAGCATAGGAAGTATTGACAGGAACAACGTCGCATATTTTAAGCTTACCGAATTTGTCGCGTGGTCTGTCATCATTGACGTATCGCCCATTGCGGCAAGCTCCGCCGCCATCTGGTTCTGCATGATAATCTGTCTTATAATAAGCTGCAACGGGAACTTTGTATCCGACTGCAAATACAGCATTGAGTTAAACCATGAGTTCCACATATACACGCCGTAGAAAAGACCGACCGTCGCAAGAGCAGCCTTTGAAAGCGGCAGCATAATCTTCCAGAAAATCGTGATTT
>CAZBXN010000015.1:0-21250 GCA_964496015.1 uncultured Lachnospiraceae bacterium
GAGCACTACGTTCGGGACGTAGGGGCCGCAGGTTCAAATCCTGTCATCCCGACCAAAAAATGGCTTAACCATACGGGTTAAGCCATTTTTGTATTTTCTGTTTTATTAAAAATTCCCTTTTGTTTCCCTTTCTTTCAACCGTTTTTTCGCTTCCTCCACGGTTTCGCCGTCTTTGGTCAGATACCTGTCTACGAATTTGTCCTCTATTTTCGTATAAGCGCCGACAACAGTGTCCTCGACCTTTTTATATCCTCCCGTAACGGTATCGCTGATTTTTTGAAATCCCGATGTGACATTTTCAGCTATTTTTTCATTTGCCTTTACTAATTTTGACTTTGCCATGTTCTCTTCTCCTTTCTTCTTACTTTATACCCTTAATAAGCGGTATCAGGCAGAGCAGGGCAACAATTCCGACAAGACCTATAACGATACCCAAAACCATTTTACCCCATACCATTGAAAAGCACATACCAACGCCCAGAGCAAGGGCGCCGATTATTCCGACAAGAATGGTAAGTACAGCTTTTCCCGATATTTTAACGGGCGCCTTATGCTCCATTTTACGCCATACAATAACCGTGACAATCCCGAGCAAAATGCCGACACAGCCGAATATTATCCCCGGCTGCATTGTACCCCATTCGGGAATAAGCGCCATGCACATACCGAGCGCGAACAAAACTCCGCCCACAGTTCCTAACACCATTGCGGTAAAACTACTTTTTTTCATTTTCGTTACCTCCTGAATTTTTATTAACACAACAGTTGTGTTTTTAATGTGATTATAGTATAATGGATATTACAGTTAATTGCAATCAACAATTTAACAGCATCTGTTGTGATAATGGAGGAGTGTATTATGAATACGAAAAACAACAGGCGGCGCAGGGAGTCTGTCGCAAAAATCGAAAGCGTTTTTATTGGACTTTTGCAGGACAGGGAAATAAATCAAATTACCGTTTCGGATATTTGCAAAAGAGCGGAGCTTAACAGAAGCACGTTTTACGCGAATTATATTGATATATACGACCTTGCGGATAAAATAAAAGAACATCTTGAAAGCGAGCTTGAACGCTTGTATCAAGACGAGCTTATAAACAAATTTAACAGTAATGATTACCTCAAATTATTCAGGCATATAAAAGACAATCAGCTTTTTTACAAAACATATTTTAAGTTGGGTTATGATAATAATTACAAAATTTTATTGTATGATACCAAGCAGGCTGAAAAATATTTTAATAACAAGCATATTGAATACCATATAGAATTTTTCAGATGCGGTCTAAACGCCGTTGTAAAAAAATGGCTTGAAAATGATTGCACTGAAACGCCTGAGGAAATTGCCGAAATCATACAAAGCGAATATCAGGGACGCGCTTCAATCGCTTAAAGCCGCCTGTATGGGGTCGTTTATTTTAGACGTAAAAAACTTTACGGCAACGCCCGTCAGCAGCGCGGAAATTACCGTGCCCTCGCGTGTGCCGACAATTTTAAAATTAAAAAATACAAGCGACAAAAGAATTGAAATAATAACGCAGCTAATGTCAAACGCAATTTTTACATCGCCGAATTTTTTATGCCGCGTATCGGCAATCGCCTTTACAAACGCCTCGCCCGAATTCATAATCACATTCGCGGCAACGGATAGCGATATTCCGAAGCCGAGAATAATCACCCCCGCAATTACCATTGCAAGACGCGCGGGATATGCGTCCGCAGGAATAAAGGACACAATCAGCATGCCAAAATCCGTAAACCACCCAAACAAAAAAGAAAGCGGGACTTGCAATAACTGAATAAGCTGAAATTTTCTTCGGAGCAGGATAATTTGTCCCACAATCAGCGCGCAGTTCCAGAGTATAAGCCATGTTCCCAAAGAAAGCGACGGAAATTTCAGGCTCAGAACGTTTGCCACAGAGGAAATGGGCGATACGCCAAGCTCGCCGCGCTTTGTGAATGCCACTCCGAGCGCCGCAAAAAACAGGCTGATAATAAATAATATGTGCCGTTTTGCAGTTTCTTTTTTACTCATATAAAACAAATCCTTTTATGTATATTTATAGTATAATTATACACCCGAATGAATTTTTTGTCAACGAAACGGCAGTTAAAAAAATAAGCGCGGAGTATACTCCGCGCCGATATATTTTTAATCCTCAAATCCGTTCGGGTGAGTTGACTGCCATCTCCAGCCATCCTCGCACATCTTGTCAATTCCGCGCTCCGCAACCCAGCCGAGCTCCTCTCTCGCCTTTTTGGGGTCGGCATAACATTCTGCAATGTCGCCCGGTCTGCGCTCCTCGATAACATACGGCAGGTCCTTGCCGCAAGCCTTTGAAAACGCCTTTACAATGTCAAGCACGCTGTAGCCGTTGCCCGTGCCGAGGTTATAAATATGCACGCCCTCCTTGCCCGCACAATGGTCGATAGCCTTTACGTGACCGACCGCAAGGTCTACAACATGAATATAGTCGCGCACGCCCGTGCCGTCATGTGTCGGATAATCGTCGCCGAAAATATGAACCTTCTCAAGCTTTCCGACAGCAACCTGCGCCACATAGGGAAGAAGATTATTCGGAATACCCTTCGGGTCTTCGCCCATCATTCCGCTTTCGTGCGCGCCGATTGGGTTAAAGTAGCGCAGAAGCGTTACGGACAGCTTCGGGTTTGCCTTCTGCGCGTCCGTCATAATACGCTCTATAAACAGCTTTGTTGTGCCGTAGGGGTTTGTGGTAAGAATTTTGTCGCCCTTATTGTCGGTTTCCACGATAGGAACTCTCTCGGGGTCACCGTAAACCGTGGCAGAGGAGGAAAATACAATATTATTGCAGTTGTATTTTTCCATCATTTCCATTAAATGAAGTGTTCCCGTTATGTTGTTATCATAATATTTAAGCGGGATTTTCGTTGACTCTCCGACAGCCTTCAAGCCCGCGAAATGAATTACCGCGTCAATTTTGTTTTCCTTAAATACCTTTTCCGTAGCGTCAAGGTCGAGCAAATCCGCCTTATAAAACGGGAAATCCTTTCCCGTAAGCTTTTTTACGGCGTCGAGACACTTTTCGCTTGCGTTATAGAGATTGTCAAGCACAACAATGTCATAACCCGCGTTCAGAAGCTCCACACAGGTATGACTTCCGATATAGCCCGCGCCGCCTGTTACCAATATGTTCATATTTTTTCCTCCCTTATGGTTTTATATGATTTATTATATACCATTTTTTTGAGGTTTTCAATACGCAAACATGATTTTTATGTTAAAATTTTCAGATTATACGGCGGCAAGTTCCGAATGTTTCGGAAATTCAAAAATAAATTCGCTGCCTTGCCCCAATTCGCTTTTGACGCAGACCTTTCCGTGATGTTTTTTTGCAATCCATTTCACCATGGAAAGACCAAGTCCCGCGCTTCCGTCATCATTCGGCGTTCTCGCCTCGTCCGCCCGAAAAAATCTTTCCCATATTTTAGGCATATTTTCCTCCGATATGCCGATACCGCTGTCCTTAACGGACAAAATTACACCGTCGTTTTCTTCGGACAGAGAAACGATTATTTTTCCGTTTTCCTTATTGTATTTATACGCGTTGGAAATGAGGTTTATAATCAGCCTTGAAATCATCATTTCGTCGGCAACCGCAAATATATCGGGAGCGATATTCGTTTCAAGCGTAACGCTTGTTTCACGTATTTGCTTCTGTTCCGCGCATATAAGCGCCGTAAGCTCGGATATATCCGTTTTTTCAAAATTAAGCTGCTGCGTACCCTTATCCATTCTCGATATTGCCAGAAGCTCGGAAATAAGCTTAGACATTTTTTGCGTCTGATTTTTCACAGACGCCGCCGATTCCTTAAGCTCCCCAACCGTAGACGCGTAATTTTCCATATATTCGCACTCCGACATGATTACCGAAACAGGCGTCCTCAACTCATGCGACGCGTCCGAGGTAAACTGCTGTTCCCGTTTTACGTATGTTTCAATTTCGTCAAGCATTTCGTCAAAGGTGTTCGCGAGCCTGTGAAATTCGTCATTGCCGCCGCCTATTTTAATACGCTGGTTAAGGTCTTTGCTTTTTATAATGTTTTGCGCCGTTTTCTGTATTTTGTCAACAGGCGACAGGGTTTTCGACATCATATAATAGCCGCCCGCAGCCGCAATTATTATCATTATAAAGATAAAAATCAGATTATATTTAAACATTTGCTTTGCGAAAATGTTTTCACCGTTTGACAGTAAAATTCCCTTTACCCATACAACGCCGCCGTTCTTCAAAATCACTTTTTTATTGTATTCATAGAATTTATTTTCATTGTATTTGTTTTTTTGTACGCCGTTTTCCGCAAATTCGGACGACGCGGGTATTTCAAACGGAGCATGACCTATTATCAGATTACCGTTTTCGTCATAAACCGCCATCTGCACTCCGTCCCTGAACAGTTCAAAATCGGGTATTTTCCGCATATCGGCAACGCGTTTGGCAAGCATATCAACGCTTCGGGAAAGCTGCATTTCCATATTTTTTTCCACGCTTCTGGTTATTGTGACATTCATAATGAAAAACACGGCAAAGGAAACAAAAACCACGCAGAGAACATAGCATAATGTAATTTTCAGTTTTACGGAAAGCTGCTTCATAGTTTATTCCTCTTTTATTACATATCCCTTACCCTTAACCGTATGAATAAGCTTTTTTTCATACGGCACGTCAATTTTTTTGCGCAGATAGAGGATGTACACGTCAATTACGTTTGTTCCGCCCTCGTAGTCAAAATTCCAGACATGATTTTCGATTTTTTGGCGCGAGAGGACAACGCCCTTGTTCATCATAAGATATTCGAGAATATCGTATTCCTTTGCGGTCAGGCTGATATTGTCGCCGTTTCGCGTAACGGTACAGCTTGAGGTGTCAAGCACCAAATCCCCGACACGGTAAATATTTGTCGCATTGCCCGCCGACTTTCTCAGCATTACCCGCACTCTTGCAAGAAGCTCCTCAAACGCAAACGGCTTTATAAGGTAATCGTCCGCGCCCGCGTCAAGACCCGTCACCCTGTCCGAAACGGCGTCCTTTGCGGTAAGAAGCAGAACGGGCGTAATATTTCCCTGATTTCTTATTGTCCGCAAAACCTCCATACCCGAGATTTTCGGCATCATAATATCCATGATAATCGCGTCATATTCGCCCGCGCCGATATAGCCGAGAGCCTCTTCGCCGTCGAAACAGCTGTCAACGCAAAAGCCCTCTTTTTCAAAGCTTTTTGAAATAATTTGGTTCAGACGCCGTTCATCCTCCACTATAAGAAGCCGCATAAATACTCACCTGTCCTGAAATATTTGATTATGAAATATAATTGTTAATTTACTTTTGGTCAGAAATTTCTTTTCGGCGCTTTTCACTGAACCCGCCAAAACCGCCGTTACCGTTTTTTGGAGTTCCGATAACTGTATTTTGTTCACTTACCGTAACGGATTGCGTTTCATTCCCCGCCGTCACCGTATAGCTTGCGCCCTCTTCTATTTCGGGCAGCGCAAACCATACAACGCTGTAGCTGCCTGTCGGCGAATATTCAGCCAAAACGGTTCCCGAATTGTCCGTAAGCGTAATTTTATCTCCTGCCTCATGAACTTCCTCCGTATACAGCGTAATTGTACGCTGTGAAATATCGAAATTCTGAGCAGAACCGCTGCCCGCGGCTGCTATAAATTTAACGTCGTTTCCGATTGTTATTGTTCCGTCGGGGTCAAACACCGCCGTTACCCCGCTGACGCTCCCGTTTGGTTCTGTAGTCTTGATTGTTCCTCCGTTTAAAACTATATTGCCGTTGGCGTCTAAGCAGTCGTCCTTAGCCTGTAATTCAATATCTCCGCCGTTTATTATAAGAACATTTTTCAGATTTGCGCCGAAATTGTTTTGCGGCGGACCGCCCTTAAAGCCGCCCCCGAAATCATTCCCCTGCATCGGCTTGCCGTTTTCCCCGGAAGGCATATCGGGAGTAAATCCGCCCTCCTCCGCAGGCATGCGGCGATTGCCGCCTTTCTCCCCTTCGGGGGGAGCGCCCATATCTATCCCCTGCGTTCCGCCGCCGTTAATGGCGTCGTCCGAGGCGATAATACGGATTGTTCCGTTATTTACGGTAACAACATTTTTGCTTTCCAAGCCCTCCGTGCATTTTTGAACATCAATAAATGTATCCGCGCCGTCAACCGTCACATTGCCGTGTCCCGAAACTCCTTTGGCATAAGCTGAATTAAGAACAAATTTACCGCCTGAAATTTCAATATCGGAAGCGCAGTGGATAGCATGGTCTGTGGAATTTACTGTAATATCGCCGCCCGAAATTACCATAATCCATTCAGCCTTAATTCCCTTTGATGAATTTTCAAATTCTGCGGACGGAGTTTCAAACATTCTTCTCGAAGTTGGCGCTTCGTCCGAAATGTTAAGCTCATCGGTATTTGACGGCTCAAGCGTTGTTTTAATGTCAATTTCGCCGCCGTTTATAATTACGATTGATTCGCTGTCAATACCATCCTTGACGGCTTCTGCTTTTATACTTCCGCCGTTCATTTTAAAGGTATCGTTTACATGAACGGCGTCCTCTGCGGCTGAAATATTCAATATTCCGCTTTCTATCGTCAGATTGTCCGAAGCTTTTATGCCGTCGCCGTCCGAAGTGATATTCAACACGCCGTTTCCTTCAATTTCAAGGTTTTCCTTTGAATAAACCGCGCCATTATCATACGATTTTGCGGTAAGGAAATTTTCTGTATTGTCCTCCGCCAAAATAAAGACCTTGTCGGCGTTTTCCGCATAAATACACGGCATACCGTTTGAAACTATTGAAGCTCCCGCAAGACGCAGACGAACCCTGTCTTCTGTCTGAATTGTGATATTTCCGTCATTAAGAGAGCCTCTTAATGTAAAATCTCCGCCCTGCGTAATCAAAATCCGATTGTTGTCAATTTCTATGCCGCTTCCCGTACAGGTCAAATCGGAAAGATTTACGGTTCCCGTATTTTCTTTCCATGAATTATCGTTTTTGTCCGATGAGGTTATTGAAACAAGGGATTTCGTTTCGTCCCAGTCAACCGTAAGGTCAAACGCCTCGCTTATCACGCGCACGGGCACAAGCGTCCTGTCATCTATGATTTGAGCGGGAACGTCAAGCTTTACCGTTTCAACAACCGCATTGCCGTCCTCGCCGGTCCTTCCCTTATCAATAGTCATTTCATCGGAATTTATGGCAAGGCTTATTGTTTTTGAACTTTTTTTAGCCGTAACCGTTCGCGTTTCGTCATCCCATTTAACAAAGGCTCCGATTTCTTCAAAAATTTTACGCATGGGAACCAATGTTCTTCCGTCTCTTATTTGAGGCTCAACGTCGAAGGTTATGGCTTTTTTGTCAAGCTCCACCTTAATATTTTCCGTCTTACCTTCCGCACTGCACGCTGTAACGGGCAGTATTGCAAGAGTTAAAAGCATCGAAATAATTTTTTTCATGGTTTACACCTCACTTTATAATTTGAGGGGCAACGGCAAGAATTATATTCAAATTGCCGTTTCTGCATCTGAGCTCGTTTAAAAATTCCTGTTCGTTTAAATCGTTTTTCATTACAACGGAGTAGCACACTTCAAAAAGCGAGCCGAGATCTGTGGTTTTTACTCTTTGAAGAGTATATTTTTTGGTGTATTTTTTAAGTATGTCGTCAAACGCGTCCTGATAATTCAAGTCCTCGGGAATTGTAATTTTAAGCGTTTTCCTAACCGCGCCCTTTTGAAAAAGCCCGCATTTTTCCGTAATAAAAATCACTATGCAAAGCACTGCGACAAACAGCGCGCCGTAACCGTAAAGTCCGACGCCGCAGGCAAGTCCCGCCGCTATATCAAAAAATATAAAGCCTATATCCTTCGGGTCGCCGGGCGCGCTTCTGAAACGTATAATCGAAAGCGTTCCCGCAAGGCTGAACGCTCTTGCTATATTGCTGCCGACAAATAAAATTATAACGGAAAGAATTATCGGGAGCATCAAAAGCGTCACTGCCATACTGCGCTCAAACCGCTCCTCCTGCGTCTTGTAATACGTAAAGGATATTGCCGCGCCGAACAGAATAGCCGCGAGCATTGTAACAAGCGCGGACATAACCGTCATATCTCCCGACACATTTGTTAAAACTTCATTAAACAGATTATTCATTGTCTTCCACCTCATAATATAGCAAATTCTTGTTTTTCAATATCTTGTTTGTTCTTTTGATAATTTATGTATTGTTTAAATTCCGTACCGTATTTTGAAAAGCTGCGGCGGCGGATATTAAGCTCTGTGAGCATATCGCAAAGCCAAAGCGGTTTTGCAAGCGACGTTTTAATTTCCATAACATACGGATTATTTTCAAGCAGACGGCTGCCGTAATCAAAGTCAAGCCGTAAATCATACCGTCTTGAACGGATATTTGTATCAAAAGAGATACGCAAATCGTCATTTCCCCGCTCAAAATATGCAATTCTGTCATATGCAAGGTACAGGCGCGGCTTAAGGTCGTATATTTTAAGGAAATACGCGATTTCTTTAAGTACCTGACCGTTCATATATTCCCTGACCTCGGGAATTGTTCCTGTGTCAAGGAAAGCGCACGCTTCTTCAAGGGTAAGCTTTGTGCGTCTTTTATTGACTATGCCGTTATATTTCTTTTTAATTTCCAGAAATACCTTATCGGACTTATCGGGCGTTCCGTATGACCGCAGCCGCAGTTTTTCCTTATAATCGGGCTTTGCAAGCGACGCGCGGATAAGATGGTCGTCCGCCGTGTCATAGTAAATATTTTCTATGGTATACGTCTGATGATTTTGATTGTGAAAATCAAGCTCCATATGCCTGTCCATAACGGCGATTACTTTTTCATATGTTTCTTTGTCAAGTAAATATTTATGCTCGTATCGGTTAAAAACCTCAATCGCCATTCGTAACGCCCTCCTGTGATATGTAAATTTCGTTTCCGTCGCTTCTTACCGATATATCTCCGTCCCTTGTGTAATACGTCTTACAGCCTATATTTTTAAGCGCGTCCATTGTCCTTTTGCTTGCGGGATTTTTGTCGCTGCACATAATTACGGCATAAGACGGACGTACTGCCACGATAAATGATTTCGTGTTTTTGTCATATTCGCCGTGATGCGGAACCTTCAGAAAATCGTATGTCTGATTTGTCTGCTCCAAAATTTCTCTTGTGCGCTCCGACTCCGCGTCGCCCGTAAATAAAAAGCTTTTGTTTCCGTGCTTTACGCTCACGGCGAGCGAAAAATCATTGTCGCTTTCCTCATATTCGGTTTTAAGCGGCGGATATATTGTAAATTCGGCTTCGTTAAGCGTAAACGTCATATTTTCGGTAAGCTTTACGGTAGAAATATTCTTTTCGTCTATTGTGTTTTTGTAATTTATATACTCCTCGCACGTGCCCTCATAATCGGGAGTTACAATCTGACCTATCTCCATATTTTCGATTATTTTCGGCGCGCCGCCGACATGGTCTTTGTCAAAATGCGTAATAATAAGGAAATCTATATTTTCAATTCCATTATCCGAAAGACATTGCAGGATTTCGTCCGCGTCGTCCGTTTCGCCGCAGTCTATTACCGCGCTGTAATTGTAAGTTTTCATAATAATTGCGTCCGCCTTGCCGATTTTTAAAATTGAAAATTCAAAATCCGATACTTCCGCTTCCGGTAACCGCGGCGTTTGGCCGGGAGCTGCCGAACAGGCGCAAAGCATAGCGGTGCAGGCAAGCAATACGGCGGACAACATTCTTTTCAACGGCATTTTTTTATTCATCTCCTTTGTTACGTGTTTATTATAGCAAGCTAAAATTAGAATAACATTAGAAAATCAAAATTTTTTTCTGTATATGAAAATTTTGGTTTTCAAGGGCTTAAAACGGTCTGTATATTAAAAATTCTTAAATACGAATTTTCCGCTTTCGCTCAATTCGTCACCGCTTATTCCGTCCGATACGGCAGCGCCGCTTTTGAGCGCTGCGCTGCTTTCGCTTTTATCGCAAAGCGACCAGTTTGCCCAGCTTATGTTACGTTCTTTCATAAAATCAATCCACTTCTGCGCTTCGTCAAGATACACGCCGCCGTTACCGTCTGCCGCGCTTGTCCCCCATTCCGTTACAAAAACGGGCAGATTACAGTTATCAATCCGCTGTCTCAGCCAATCCGTGTGAGTTCCCGCGTAAAAATGGCAGGTATACATGATATTTTTCGCGTCAATCGGATTTTGCGCCGCCTTGTCAAGGTCCTGACTCCATGTCGGACTTCCTACCAATATAACAGCGTCGCTTTCCGCCCTGATAACGGGTATAATTTTCTCCGCATAGGGCTTTACATTGCCGTCCCAGCTGACCGCGCCGTTCGGCTCGTTGCATATCTCATAGAGTACGGCTGGATTTTTGCCGTACCGCTTCGCCATTTCGGCAAAAAATTCCGAGGCTTGGTCTGCATATGTAAGCGGGTCGCCGTCCGACAGGATATGCCAGTCTATTATTACGTACATATCCTGCTTTATCACGCTGTCAACCGCGTTTATAAGCGTGTCCTTCACGCTAGGGTTTGAAATATAGCCGTTTTCCGAGGTATACATGGCGCAGCGGAACAAATTCGCGCCGTAATCGGCAGTTGCGGCAATAGCCGCCTCCGACGCAAACTGCGGAAACCATTGAAGCCCGTGGCTTGACATTCCGTGCAGAACGACAACCTCGCCGCGCTCGTTTACGAGATTTTTTCCGTCTACATGAAGCGCGCCGTTTTCACTTACGCCGCCCTTTCGCGCCGTAACGGGAGATGGCGTGCTTTCGGGCTTATACGGCTCTGTTTCGCCGTTCATCTTGGCTGCGCGCATAATAATCGCGCATGCCTCCGCCCGTGTAAGGCTTGATTTCGGATTGATATTTCCCTTGTCGTCGCCGAATATAACGCCGTTTGAATAAGCGGCAATTACGGGGTCGTAATACCTGCCGTCAAGCTCGGAAAAATCGCGCGCGGCGGCAAAAACGGTATTGTAATCGCCCGTTTTGTCGGGCAAAAACGCCTTCATCACAATTTTAACGGCAAGCTGACGCTGTATCGGCTCGTCATACGTTTTGCCGTCGGGCGGTATTTCGTCCCAGTCGTAACAGCCCTTATCAAGCGCCGCCGCAAGCATTTTTCCGCCCCAGTGCGGGTTTTGGGACTGCGCGGGCGTAAATCCCGCCGCTCTGCCCACGACCGACACAAATTCAGCCTTTGTTATTATTCCGTTCGGACGGAACGAGCCGTCCCCGTATCCGTTTAAATATCCCATGTCCGACATTTCCGTTACATTATCGTAAAACCAATCGCCGTCCTTTACGTCGCTGTAGCCGCAGGCGCAGGAGGCGGTAAATAACACAAACATAAAAGATATAATAAACGCTGCTTTTTTCATAACGGTTTTCCTCATTTTCATAGTATTATCGCATATTAGCATCAATCCTATTTATTGTATCATATTATTCGGCGCACTGCAATAATTTTACGGAATTTATTTAAGACTTCTAACTGTTGCATTTCACGCAAAACCCGCAGGGATTTCTAAATATTTGTTATATAACCGTCAAAATTATAAATTTATGTCCGAAATTATATATTTTTCAAATATTTTTAAAATATAGTGTTGACCTTAAAATAATGATGTGATATAATATATTTATAAGAAATATTTACCTTTAATAACATAAGGAGGACAATATGGGAAAAGAAAGCAAAAAAGAGAGATTTGACAGAGTGGCGTTTGCGCGCAAGGAAAAAATCCTTGACACAATACGCCTTCTCGAGAACTGCTCCAACAAGTCAAATTACGAGTACACGGCAGACGACATCAACAGTATCTTCGCGCCTATCGAGGAAGCCGTAAAAAGCGCGAAAAATTCATTTTCACACGATTTAAAGCAAACAAGAATTGACAAGTTTAAGAAAGCGTTTGAGAACGAATACACGTGGCTGAGCGGATTTATGCGCAATGTGGACAGATTTGCGAACCGCGAAGCGCTTTACGACCCAATTAACAAAATCAGATGGACGTACAGCGACTTAAATAAGGAAGCGAACAAATTCGCCAACGCAATTCTGAACGCCGGCGCGAAAAAGGGCGATGTTGTCATGTTCCAGCTTTACAACTGTCCCGAATTCGTTTTCGCATATGTGGCTTGCCACAAGGCGGGAACGGTAAGCTGCCCGATAAACTTCCGTCTTTCGGCAGGCGAAATCGCGGCAACGCTTGACGACAGCCGTCCCGCGGTATTTATCTATGACGCGGCAAACGAAAGCAACGTAATTCAAGCCTTAAAGCTTGCGAAGCACACGCCCAGAAACATAATTATGACCGAGGAATATTCGGGCTCAAAGCCTATCAGGGGCGCGGTTAAATACGAGGACTTTGTAAAGAACGCCTCAGGCGCAAACCCGATTTTACCGTGGCAGCAGTCGATTTACGACGAAACGTCAAGATTATATACCTCGGGAACAACGGGTATGCCGAAGGGCGTATGCCTTACGAGTATAAACGAGGTGCTTTCGGCGCACGACGTTATGATTCACTTCCCGTTATCCTCGGAGGACAAATCAATGAACACAACGCCGTGGTTCCACAGAGGCGGACTCCATTCGGGCGGAATTACGCCGACCCTGTACGCGGGCGGTTCGGTTACAATAATGCGTAAATTTGACGCCGCGCTGACGCTTAAATATATCGAGGACTTAAAGCTTTCGTTTATTATCGGCGTCCCCTCGGTGCTTGAAACTCTCGCGGCGACACAGGAAAAGCTCGGTCATGATTTAAGCTCGCTCTGCGGAATTGTCACAATGGGCAGCCCGCTTGAAAGGGCGGCTTGCATCAGATACCAGAAGATACTGTCAAACAGAATATTCAACGGCTACGGCACAACCGAGACCTTCTGGAACACCTTCCTTCGTCCAAGCAATCTGCCCGAAATGGCAGGCACGGCGGGAAGCTCCTGCACGGACGACGATGTACGTGTTGTAAAGGTATTCGAGGACAGATTTGCCCGTCCCGACGAGCTTGCCGCAAAGGACGGCAAGGAAATCGGCGAGGTTATAATAAAATCTCATGCAAAGTCGGCGTATTTCTACTATAATAAAGAGGAAGAAACCGACCTTAAATTCCACGACGGATTTTTATATACGGGCGACTTGGGAACATGGGACGAAAACCATTTCGTAACTATCGCGGGAAGAAAAGACGACATGATTATATCGGGCGGCGAAAACATTTATCCGACGCAGGTTGAGGAAGTGCTCAACACTCACCCGAAGGTAAGCGACTGTATTGTAACAGCCGTACCCGACAAAGCAAGGGGCGAGCTTGTAACGGCGTATGTTGTGCGTTCGGACGACTCCCTGACGGCAGAAGAACTTGAAAGCTTCTGCAAGGAGAGCCCGATGATTGCAAATTACAAGCGTCCGCGTTATTACCGCTTTGTGTCCTCCGTTCCGCTCGGAGCGACAGGCAAAAAGCTGCACTACAAAATCAAGGAAATCGCAAAGGACGATTTGCTAAACGGCTTGCTTATAAGAGCGTAAATTATAAAAAAGACGTTTACGGGAAATACTCATAAAATAAAAATATGATATAGTATTTGTTAAGGGTGAAAGTAATAATTTTATAAAACCTATTGACAAAGACCTTATATATATATATAATATAAATAGAAAAAGGCAAGACCTCAAACGGTTATGCCAAATTTACGATTTATTTAAGTAACCGCAACTTTGGTAGAGGGGCGGTTACTTTGCATCTACAGCAAAAATTATCAGTATTATGATAATTTCCACAATTACTTTGAGTACTGCTCGAAGTAATTTTTTTGCCATATGTACTATGCTTACTTTTCATAAGCATTCCCCCTTTCATAGACTCGGCTAAATAACCTGTGTATATAAAAGCGGGCATAACCGCCGGTGAAAACACCGTTAAGAAAAATCTTGCCTTTATCGGATTTCTCCGACATTTTTATTATACAGCATATTTTGACAAAAGTCAATCTCACTCGTTTTTCACTTTACAAAACCTTTTCGCTGTGGTATAATAATATTGTCCGAAAAGACATTACCACAATTTTGTTAGTTATATAATTTGATTATATAACACTATAGTTTAATATAGTTTTTAGAACATTCAATAAGTGAATGTTTGTATTTTGCGTTCGTTATAGAAAGTTGCGTTTTACATAAAACGCAGGCTTTATATATTGAAATACTTTTATAGCGAACAGCTCTAACTATAGTGTTTTTATATAACAACAAAATGTGTGGTAGCATGAAATTTAAGCCGCGTTTTTATGCGTGGTGTAGATTTATACCACGCATTTTTTAATGCGCAAAAAACATTTAATAAATTAAAGGAGGAAACATTTATGAAGAAAACAGAAGATTGCAGAGAAGAAATGGACAAGCTTATAAAGGAGCATGATTTTGACTTGTCAAACGAAGAGGTGGTTAAACGCTCATTGGAGTTGGAAAATGAAATGTATGATAAGCTAAAGAAAGAATCAAAAAAGGATTAAATTAAAAACAGCGTATAGCCGATACGCTCTTTTGCTGCTTTAACGGCATATGCCATAATCACGCCCTTTTTTCATACATAATTTTAAAAAAGCCCGATTTTTTCAAAAAAGATGTTAATTTTTGTAAAAATATGGTATAAATAAACAGGGGTATATTTCTGTTTAATTTCCCATGCGTTACATATCGGTAAAAATCAGTTTACATTTACGATTTTTTCGGGATTTGACGTCACTGTGAAGGTTATGTGGAGGTATACAGTCCAAAATTTTTATTTTATTATACAAAGGAGGCGGGGAGCTATGGCGGTAATGAAATCACATCTTACGTTACGCCTTGACCTTGAAACAAACGCTAAGATTAAATTTATTGCAAGAAAGGAACACAGGTCGGCATGTAATTTCATTAACTTGATTTTGTGCCGCGAAATTGAGCGATATGAGTCGGAAAATGGACTAATATTGCTCAGCGAGGAAGATTTATACGCATAATAATTATATTTCTTCCAAAAAGTGGAATTTTTTTCCATTTTACCCTTGATTTTATTTCCAAAATATGGTAATATATTTGTATTAAAGGAGCTTTTTATGCTTCTTTACATAAATACGGTGAATTTTCACCGAATATAATTAAGGGGGAAAACGCAATGTTTCAAATCTCAGTATTACTTGCTGATGATAATGCAACCCTGACAAGCGAGCTTTCGCAGTACCTCAATTCCCAAAATGGCATACATGTATGCGCAGTTGCCGAAAACGGCAAAAAGGCGCTCGAGCTGATTGAAAGACATCAGCCCGATGTCGTAATCCTTGACATGGTTATGCCGGAGCTTGACGGTATAGGCGTACTAAAACGCCTCGATGCGCTAAACCTACGTAAAAAGCCGTCAATAATCGCATTCTCTATTTCGGCGCTCGAAAGAACAGTCGAAACGGCAATGAGCTTAGGCGCGGACTATTATATGCTGAAGCCTCAGCCGCCGGAAAGAATTTGCGAGGCGATAAGGGATTTTGCAGAAGCCGAACCCGCAAAATCTGTGCCGCAGAAAACGGCGCAGGTTCAGAACAAATCCGATTTGGAAACTATCGTCACGGAGATGATACACGACCTTGGCGTGCCCGCGCACATCAAGGGCTATCAGTACATTCGCTCCGCGATAATGATGGTAGTGGAAAATATGGATTTGCTGAATTTCATCACAAAACGGCTTTATCCGGAAATCGCAAAATCATATCACACAACGGCGAGCCGCGTTGAGCGCGCAATTCGCCATTCAATTGAGGTAGCATGGAGCCGCGGAAATGCGGACGTAATGAACGACATTTTCGGCTATACCATTAACACAGGTAAAGGTAAGCCGACAAATTCGGAATTCATCGCAATGGTTGCAGACAAAATCAGACTGCAAGTAAAGTAAACCCCTTACAAAATTATATCTCAGCAGGCAAAAAAAGAACTGTCTTACGACAGTTCTTTTTTACTGTATCAATACAGCGGATGTTTATCGCAAAGCGCTTTTACGCGTTTTCTTATCTCGTCCTGCGAGTTATCGAAGTCTTTAATCGTAAGCGCAATAAGCTTTCCGACTTCAACCATATCCTCTTCCTTAAAGCCGCGCGAGGTTGACGCGGGAGTTCCTATTCTTATGCCGCTTGTAATGAACGGGCTTTTTGTATCGAACGGAATTGCGTTTTTATTAACCGTTATTCCGACCTCGTCAAGCATTTTTTCCGCTTCCTTGCCAGTTACGCCCATGTCGGTCAAATCAACAAGCATCAAATGGTTGTCCGTGCCGCCCGATACGAGCTTAAAGCCCTCTGACATCAGTGTTTCGGCAAGCTTTTTGGCGTTCTTTACAACCTGCTGCTGATACGTCTTAAATTCGTCCGAAAGCGCCTCTTTAAAGCAGACAGCCTTTGCCGCGATTGTGTGCATCAAGGGGCCTCCCTGAATACCCGGGAAAATTGCCTTGTTGATTTTCTTCGCGAGCTCTTCGTCATTTGTGAGAATAAGTCCGCCTCTGGGACCTCGCAAAGTCTTATGCGTGGTTGTGGTAACAACGTCGGCATACGGCATCGGCGACGGGTGGCAGCCAGCGGCAACAAGTCCCGCGATATGCGCCATATCCACCATGAAATACGCGTCAACCTCTTTTGCAATCTCCGCGAATTTCTCAAAATCAATAGTTCTCGGATATGCCGACGCGCCCGCAAGAATAAGCTTCGGCTTATTTTCAAGCGCGAGCCGTCTTACCTCGTCATAATCTATGGTATTTGTGTCCTCGGTTACGCCGTAGGGTACAATATTAAAATATTTACCCGACATATTAACGGGCGAGCCGTGGCTTAAATGTCCGCCGTGCGCAAGGCTCATGGAAAGCACCGTGTCGCCCGGAGTTAAAAGCGCGAAAAATACTGCCATATTCGCCTGCGCGCCCGAATGTGCCTGAACATTCGCATATTCCGCGCCGAAAATCTTCTTCGCGCGCTCAATCGCGAGATTTTCCACAACGTCCACGAACTCGCAGCCGCCGTAATATCGCTTTGCGGGATAGCCCTCGGCGTATTTATTCGTAAGCGGCGAACCGTTCGCCTCCATAACCGTTTCCGAAACAAAATTTTCCGACGCTATAAGCTCGATTTTATTCCTCTGACGGTTTGTTTCCTTTTGAATTGCGTCATAAACCTCGGGGTCAAACGCTTTCATTTTCTCATATTTTTCCATTGTATTCTTCCCTTCTTATTTTATAATTTCCAAAATTTTAAATTCTATCTCTCCGCCCGGCGTCTGCGCCTTAACGGTATCGCCCGCGGTATGATTTATGCACGCCGCGCCTATGGGCGACTCAAAAGATATTCTGTTTTTATACGGGTCTGCCTCCGTCGTTCCGACGATGGTATAAATGTCCTCGCCGCCGAAGATTGCAAGCTTTACCTTTTTGCCGACCGTTACAATATCCGAGCTTTCGTCGTCGATTACTGTCGCATATTTAAGCATATATTCAATCTGGCTGATACGCGCCTCGACCTCCGCCTGCTCGTCCTTTGCCGCATCATATTCGGCATTCTCCGAAAGGTCGCCGAAGGAACGCGCCTCTTTGATTTTTTCGCTTACCGCTTTTCTTGTCACATTTTTTAATGTGTCAAGCTCCTCCTCCAATTGTGCCTTACCTTCAACAGTCAATACATATTCTTTATTCTCTGCCATTTTAACTCATAACCTTTCTTTCTAAAGTCTATTGCTATATTATATATTTTTTCTTTCCAAATGTCAACCGCAATAAATAATTATTTACATATTATACATGAAATATTTTATACTGTATCATCTTGACATCTCTTACTGTATTTTATATAATAATAGAATGGTATATTATACAAAAGGAGATATAATTATGAAGTCAATGGGTGTAAATGAAATTCGTGAAAAGTTTTTAAGCTTTTTCGAGGGGAAAGGCTGTTTAAGGCTCGGCAGCTTTCCGCTTATTCCGAAGAATGACGCGAGCCTGCTTTTGATAAACTCGGGCATGGCGCCTATGAAGCAGTGGTTCCAGAACCCCGAAACCGCGCCGAGACGACGCGTCACGACCTGCCAGAAGTGCATAAGAACGGGCGACATTGAAAATGTCGGCAAGACCGCGCGCCACGGCACATATTTTGAAATGCTCGGCAATTTCTCGTTTGGCGATTACTTCAAGCATGAGGCAACCGCATGGGCGTGGGAATTCTTCACAAAGGTTATGGAAATCCCCGCAGAAAAGCTATGGATTTCCGTATACGAGGAGGACGACGAGGCAAAGAACATATGGATAAACGAGGTCGGCGTTGACCCCTCGCACATTGTAAAGCTCGGCAAGGACGATAATTTCTGGGAGCACGGCACAGGCCCGTGCGGTCCCTGCTCGGAGATTTATTTTGACCGCGGTGAGGAGCTGGGCTGCGGAAGCCCGACCTGCGGCGTGGGCTGCGACTGCGACCGCTTCATGGAGGTCTGGAACTTAGTATTCACGCAGTTTGACAAGGACGAGGACGGCAACTATAACCCGCTCCCGAACCCGAATATCGATACGGGCATGGGACTTGAAAGGCTTGCGGTCGTTATGCAGGGCGTTGACAACCTTTTCGAGGTTGACACAGTGCAGGACGTAATGAAGCACATCTGCCGCATTGCAAATCTTGAATATAAAAAGGACGACAAAAAGGATGTTTCGCTCCGCGTTATAACCGACCATATCAGAAGCACGGTTATGATGGTCAGCGACGGCGTTATTCCGTCAAACGAAGGACGCGGCTATGTTCTGCGCCGTCTTTTAAGACGCGCGGCGCGTCACGGCAAGCTTTTGAATATCGACAGACAGTTCCTCTTTGAGGTTGCCGATACGGTTATAAACTGCTCGAAGGACGCTTATCCCGAGCTTGAGGAAAAGCGCGACTATATTAAGAGAATTATTCAAAAGGAAGAGGAGCGTTTTGACGCAACTATCGACAACGGTATCGTTGTTCTGAACGGCTATATTAAAAACGCGAAAAAGGAAAACCGCAGAGAATTAACGGGCGCAGAGGCGTTCAAGCTGCACGACACCTATGGTTTCCCGCTTGACCTGACGATTGAAATGGCAGAGGAACAGGGACTTGAAGTTGACATTGACGGCTTCAACAAGGCAATGCAGGAGCAGAAGGAAACGGCGCGCAATGCCCGCGAGGACGGTTCAAGCTGGGACGGCGACGAGGTATATGAATTTGAAAACGCCGAGCCTACCGAATTTCTTGGCTACAGCACACTGACGGCGGACGCGAAAATCGTCGGTATAGTCGTTGAGGACGAGGGCGTATGCGATGAAATAATCGCGAACCAGCACGGATTTATCGTCGCCGACAAAACACCGTTTTATGCGGAAATGGGCGGTCAGACAGGCGACACGGGCGTTATTAAATCGAACGGAAGCGTTATCGGCAAAATAGTGAACACGACAAAAACCGCCGACGGATATTACCTGCATGAGGTTAATTTGTCGGAGGGTGAGTTAAAGCTCGGCGATACGGTTACGCTTGAAGTGGACAAAAACAGAAGAATGGCAATCTGCCGCAATCATACCGCGACGCATATCTTAGACAAGGCGTTAAGAGAGGTTTTGGGCGCGCATGTCGCGCAGGCTGGTTCGCTTGTTGAGGAAAACAGACTTCGTTTTGACTTCTCGCATTTTGAAGCAATGACGGCGGAGCAGATTAAGCGGACAGAGGATATTGTAAACGCGAAAATTCTGGAATGTCTTGACGTAAACGTTCGGGAGCTGCCGATTGACGAGGCTAAGAAATTAGGCGCAATCGCGCTGTTCGGCGAAAAGTACGGAGACGTTGTAAGAGTTGTTTCGGTCGGCGATTACAGCGTTGAATTTTGCGGAGGTACTCACCTTACAAACTCGGCGCAGTGCGGACTGTTTAAAATTGTTTCCGAGGGCGGCGTTGCCGCGGGCGTAAGACGAATTGAAGCGATAACGGGGCAGGGCGTGCTTGACTATATCGCAAACAGCGATAAATTGATAGCCGATACGGCGGCGGCGTTAAAAACAAATCTTGTGCATGAAATTGACAAAAAAGCCGCGGGCGTTATGGCTGAAAACCGCGATTTGGAAAAGCAGATTGACGGTTTCAAGGAAAAAATGGCAGCGGCAAAAGTCAACAACATCATGGCGGGCGTTAAGCATATCGGCGAGATAAATCTTTTAACCGCGCAGGTTGACGGAATGGGCGCGGACGAGATGAAGGCTATGGCTGACAAGGTAAAAGCGGACGTGGAAAACAGCGTTGCAGTTATGGGCGCAATGACGGACGGCAAAATTACGTTTGTCGCTATGGCGTCAAAGGACGCGGTTAAAAAGGGCGTTCACTGCGGAAATATTATTAAAGAAATCACTGCAATCGCAGGCGGACGCGGCGGCGGTAAGCCCGACATGGCGCAGGGCGGAGGTCAGGACGCAAGTAAGATTGACGACGCGCTCGCAAGGGTAGACGAAATTGTCGCAGAACAGACAAAATAAATTTTTAAACATCTTGACAAAATAAAAAGAAAAATATATAATATAAATAGAAAAAGGGCTAATCATGAGCAAGCGTATTGCTTGCCCATGCAGCCCGGGCAAGACCTCAAACGGTTATGCCATGTTATAAGGTTTTTAAAAAAATAGCCCTTACTTGGCAGAGTGGGGGGCTATTTTACTTTTATCGTAAATGTTATAAGAATAATGATTACAAGAATTATAATTCTAAGTATGTTCTTCTTCATAACAACCACCCCCTTTCGGGAATGGCATAACCGCCCAGTTTTTACACTGTTATCAATCTTACCTTCTGTCAGATTGCTCCAACATAAATATTATACATCAGCATTTTGCAGCTTTCAATATTTTAACATAAAATATAATAAAGATGTAATATTTGTAAAAGGGAGAAGGGCTATCCTAAGACAGCCCTTCAATGTGGTTTTGTTTGGCGACCTCTGAGCAATGTGCGCATAAAAAATGCGCTGACCTAAGCCAACGCATAAAAAATGCAAGGCTCAGAATTATCGCCAAATAAATCTCGTATATAAAACTTCATGTGTATTACACTCCGCCTATAGCCTGCATTTTTATCAGATTTAAAGACGAAGTAAATAAA
>CAZBXN010000016.1:0-21053 GCA_964496015.1 uncultured Lachnospiraceae bacterium
TGCTGGACACGGTGATCATGGGGAATGCCAGGCTGTATCAGATTATGAAGGAAAGCGGATTCAAGGGCAAAAAGCTGGACGGAGCCGTGAAATGGGTATCAAACGGAATAAAGTGTATTCAGGACTTATCAATGGAACTGAAGCAAGGGATGAATAATGGTGGAATCTCAGGAATGAATATATAATGAAAATAGCAGTTTTATCAGACACGCATAACGTGCTGCGTCCGGAGGTTATAGAAATAATCAAAGGAAGCGATGCGGTAATACATGGCGGAGATATTAATTCTCAGGATATATTAGATGAAATAAAATCTGCAATGAAACATAACGCACCGTTCTTTGTTGTAAAAGGCAATAATGATAAGGAATGGGTAGAGAGCCTGCCTGTGAGCCTTGATTTTGAATTGTGCGGATTAAAATTCTTCCTTACACATAACAGAAAAGATATACCGCAGGATGTAAAAGCGGATATAATAATCTTCGGTCATTCGCATAAGTATTATGAAGAAAATATAAACGGACAGCTTTGGCTGAATCCCGGAGCCTGCGGACGAAAACGATTTAATCTGCCAATTACAATGGCAGTCATGAATATAAACGACAGTGTATACTCAATAGAGAAAATTGAATTAGAGGGGTAGGATAAATTGAAACTGATATTTATACGGCATGGTGATCCTGATTATGTTAATGATACATTGACAGAACGAGGCTGGAAAGAAGCTGAAGCACTGTCAAAGCGTGTGGCACAATGGAATATAGACAAAATATATTGTTCTCCGCTGGGCAGAGCGCAGGATACGGCGAGCTTATCGCTGAAACGGATGAACCGAACAGCCGAAACTAAAGATTGGCTCAGAGAATTTTTTGTAAAAATCATTGATCCGCAAACGGGTGCGGAGAGAATTCCGTGGGACTTGATGCCGTCATATTGGACGGAAAAGCCTGAATTGTATGATAAAGACGGCTGGCATAAAAGCGATATTATGAAGACGGGTAGTGTTTCTGAAGAATATGCGCGAGTGTGTAATGGAATTGACGGGATTTTAGCTGAATACGGATATATAAGGAATAAAGGGATTTACACCACAGAGCAGGGAAATGGTAAGACAATAGTGTTCTTCTGCCATTTGGGAGTACAATTTGTAATTTTATCGCACTTGTTTGGAATATCCGCACCTGCAATATGGCAGAATTTCTTTGTGGCTCCGACTTCGGTAACTGTTGTAGCAACAGAAGAAAGAGAAAAAGGGAAGGTGGCATTCAGATGCAAAAAGCTGGGAGATACATCTCATCTTGACGCAGCAGGAATAACACCGTCCGATTCTGGATTTTTTAATGAAGTATCTAATATGAAGGAGGAATCAATTATGGCAAAGACTTTAGTAGCGTATTTTTCAGCAAGCGGAGTTACAAAAGCAGTAGCAGAAAGAATGGCGGAAATGAGCGGCTCGGACATTTATGAAATCAAGCCGGAAACTCCATATACACAAGCGGACTTGGATTGGAGAGATAAAAACTCCCGTAGCAGTGTGGAAATGCAAAATCCGTCTTCTCGTCCTGCGATTGCTGGCAAGATTGACAATATGGAACAGTATGACAGAATATATGTGGGTTTTCCGATTTGGTGGTATGTAGCACCGACGATTATAAATACATTCCTTGAAAGTTACGATTTTGCAGGAAAGACTATTATATTGTTTGCAACCTCCGGCGGAAGCGGATTTGGCAAAACGGCAGAAAAACTCAAGGGCAGTGTTTCGGCAGATACAAAAATTATGGAGGGTAAGCTTCTCAATGGAAGTTTATCAAATCAGGATATTTGGGAGTGGATTGACAGCATTAAATAAGGAGATGTAGTATGATAATAACTGAGGACATAGTAGATGAGTTTAATGAGATACTTTCGAAAGATGGATGTATTTTCAAATTAGAACTCATAGAAATGAGTGAAGAATATCCAGAGCATAAGTTATATAATCCCGAAATGAAGATTGTACCGGCAAATGATAAGTATCTTTGGAAGCCTTCGAGACTTACGATAGAAGTCAATAGCGAGTTCTATAAATATATGGAATCATTTTTTCAAAGCAAAGGTATTGAATTAGAATATAACGAGTTAGGCAGTCGCATGTGGAGTAAGAATGGATTAAACCATATCCTTGATAAAGTAGATGATAATGAGAATGAGATGGAAACGGATGTTCAATCTGGTATGGAAATTTCATAATTTTGTCGAATAAATTTGTAAAAAAACTTGACAAACCTTTCTCAGTATGTTAAAATATATATAGAAAAAGATTTATAAAATCTTTTCTTTTGAAAATTGAAAAAATAAAACGGTGAGGTGATGGGCGATACGCTGACAGTAAAATCGTCACGCCGAGCCAAATACACAAAAACAGCGTATCACTCGATACGCTGTTTTGTTGTTTTAACAATGTTTTAAGTTATGATGCCAGAATTACAAGCGTTACGGTTGTAATCAGGAACAGGATTGCAAGCGTCGAAGTAAGCTTATTGAACATAGCTTCCTTTGTTGTGCCGCCCGCCTTTTTGAAGAATGAGTCGCCCATATCGGACGATGCGCCCTGAATACCTCTCATACCGGGGTCTTTTCCCTCCTGCGCCAATACGACGAAAATAAGCAGCAGTGATACTATAAGCTGCAAAATAATAAATGCTGTAGTCATAAAAAACAAACCTCCTTTATCTCGAAATATACATAATACTCATCTATTGTACCATAAAGCTTTTAAATTTACAAGATTTTTTTTGAAAAATTTTGAATTTTTTTGTTATTTTCACAAAAATAACCGTATAACATTGACGTAAAACGCGCAGTATGATATACTACAAACAGTGGATATTAAGGAGGAATGAAGATGTCATACAAAGAAATGTCAAAAGAAGAACTTCTTGATTTAAGAAAAGAAGTTGCAAAACAGTATGATGATTTAAAGGCAATGGGGTTAAAGCTTGATATGTCGCGCGGAAAGCCGAATATTGAACAGCTTGATATTTCAATGGGGATGATAGACACGCTTGCGTCGTCGCATAAGCTTGTTGGTGAACAGGGCGTTGACTGCCGAAATTACGGCGTTCTCGACGGTATCGTCGAGGCAAAGCGTCTTTTGAGCGCAATGATTGAATGTCCGATTGACAATATTATAATTTACGGCAACTCAAGCCTTAATGTAATGTATGACACCGTAGCGCGTTCCATGACGCACGGCGTTATGGGTTCGACACCGTGGGCGAAGCTTGACAAGGTTAAGTTCCTCTGTCCCGTTCCCGGCTACGACAGACATTTTGCTATAACCGAATTTTTCGGTATTGAAATGATAAACGTACCGTTAAATTCCGACGGTCCCGATATGGATATGGTTGAGGAATTGGTTTCAAGCGACCCCGCGATAAAGGGTATCTGGTGCGTTCCGAAGTATTCAAACCCGTCGGGCGTATCGTATTCGGACGAGGTTGTTCGACGTTTTGCAAGATTAAAGCCTGCCGCGGAGGATTTCAGAATTTACTGGGACAATGCGTACTGCATACATCATCTGTATGACGAGCCCGAAAATCAGGACCATATTCTCGAAATTTTAGAAGAATGCGCGAAGGCGGGAAATCCCGACATGGTGTTTAAATTCTGCTCAACCTCAAAAGTAACCTTCCCGGGTTCGGGTATTTCGGCAATTTCTGCGTCAAAGGCTAATCTGGAATTTATAAAGAAACAGATGACTGTTCAGACTATCGGTCACGATAAGCTTAATCAGCTTCGTCATGCGCGTTTCTTCGGCGATTTTAACGGTATGCTTGAGCATATGAAGAAGCACGCGGCAATTTTAAGACCTAAGTTTAAAATAGTGCTTGATACGCTTGGAAAGGAGCTCGGCGGACTTGATATTGCGTCATGGACAAATCCCAAAGGCGGATATTTTATCGCTCTCGATACGCTTGACGGCTGCGCAAAACGCGTTGTGTCGCTTTGCAAAGACGCGGGGGTTGTTATGACGGGCGCGGGAGCTACATATCCTTACGGAAAAGACCCGCACGACAGCAATATAAGAATTGCGCCTACATATCCGACAAACGACGAGCTTGAAACGGCGTGCAAGGTACTCGTGACTTGCGTTAAGCTTGCAAGCATTGATAAATTGCTGGAAGCTGAATAATCAAAAACGTATTATTCTGTTATTTCCGTTTCCGCCGTATATTCAGTAAATCAAAAAAGCAGTCAGGATTTTATAAATCCTGACTGCTTTTTGGCACGCCTGACAGGAGTTGAACCTGCGGCACCAAGAATCGGAATCTTGTGCTCTATCCGGCTGAGCTACAGGCGCATATTATATAATTATTTTATCACATTCGGATAAAATTGTCAACATTATAAAAATAGAGTAAAAATGTATAAAAAAACAAGACGACGGCATAATAAAAAAAGATTTGTTTTGGGGATTGACAGCAAGAAAAATTTGGTATATACTTAAATAAAGTAAAAAGCTTGACCGTCGTATAAAAGCGGCGAAACTGCAAATTTATTTTTGCAGTCTACGAAAGGAGAGAGTGGAAAATGACATTTGAGCAGGCATTTGAGAAAATCAAAGAAAAATTTGTAAAAGCAGACGCAAGCAAAACGGAAGACTTCGCAATGCAGATTACACTTACGGACGAGGATTGCGGCGGTACGCTTTACGCGGCTGTAAAGGACGGCAAGTTAGCTGTTGAGCCTTATGACTATCGTGATAACACATCTGTTTTGAATATTACGAAATCGGCATTATTGGCGATTCTTTCGGGCAGAATAAGTCTTAATAAGGCTGTTGACAACGGCGACGCGGCTGTTCAGGGCAACGCGGAGAACATGGCAGCGTTGAAGTCAACAATTAAGGCGGCAAAGCCCGCGGCTAAGAAAGCGGCGGCAAAGAAGCCCGCAGTTAAGAAAACCGCAGCAAAGAAGCCTGTAGCTAAAAAGGCTCCCGCTAAGAAACCTGCGGCTAAAAAGGCGGCAGCTCCCGCAAAACCTGCGGCAGCTCCCGTAAAGGCAGCGGCTCCCGCCCCTGCAAAACCTGCGGCAGAACCGGTAAAGGCGGCAGCCCCTGTAAAAGCAGCGGCTCCGGCAGCGGCAAAACCCGCAGCACCGTCAAAGCCGAAAACGAAATAAATTGATTTTTGAATAACAGGGCTTTATGCCCTGTTATTTTTTTGCCGCTTTTTGACAAGTCCTCCAAACTGTGATAAAATAATATCGGTGAATAAGGTATGATTAGAATTTCAAATATAAGATTATCGCTTGACGAAAGCGAAAACGAGCTTAAAAATAAAGTTGCAAAAATGCTCCGCGGAAAAATAAACAGCTTTCAAATCGCGAAAAAGTCTGTTGACGCGAGGAGAAAGAGCGATGTGCATTATGTCTATTCGGTTGACGTTGAAGCGGACAATGAGGAGAAAGCGTTAAGGACAATAAAAAATGCAAAGCGCATAGAAAAATATGAATATGTTTTCCCGAACGGCATAAAAAAGAAGCTGCCGATTGTAATAGCCGGCGCGGGTCCCGCAGGGACAATGTGCGCGCTGACGCTTGTAAAAAACGGCTATGATATTATACTGCTCGAACGCGGAAAATGCGTTGAGGACAGACAAAAGGACGTTGAAAAATTCTGGGAAACGGGTATTCTTAATCCCCAGTCGAACGTGCAGTTCGGCGAGGGCGGCGCGGGGACGTTTTCCGACGGAAAGCTGAATACGGGCGTAAACGATTTCAGAATACGCAAGGTGCTTGAAGAATTTCACGCGCACGGCGCGCCCGGGGAAATTCTGTATGAAGCAAAGCCGCATATAGGAACTGATAATCTGCACAAAATGGCGAAGAATATCCGCGAGGATATTATAAGCTGCGGCGGTGATATTCGTTTTTCGCATCAGCTGACGGATTTAATTATTGAGGAAAACAAAATTGAGGGCGTAAGAGTAAAATCACCCGAGGGAGAATATGAAATAAAAACAAATCATGTCGTGCTTGCGATAGGACATAGTGCGCGGGATACGTTTTTGATGCTTCAAAAACGCGGGATTTTCATGGAACAGAAGAATTTTTCAATAGGCGCGAGGATTGAGCATAAGCAGAAAATGATAAATATAAGCCAGTACGGCGCGGCGCACAAGAAGCTTGGCGCGGCGGATTACAAGCTTGCCGTTCATCTGGACGGCGGCAGGAGCGTTTACACGTTCTGCATGTGTCCCGGGGGCGAGGTTGTCGCTTCGGCGTCCGAGGAGGGCGGCGTTGTGACAAACGGTATGAGCAATTTTAAGCGCGATAAGGAAAATGCCAACAGCGCGCTTCTGGTAAACGTAACGCCCGAAGATTTCGGCAGCTCCGACCCTCTGGCGGGAATGTATCTGCAAAGGGAAATTGAGCAAAAGGCGTTTAAAGCGGGCGGCGGCAATTATTGTGCTCCTGCCGAATATGTCGGAGATTTTTTGAGGATTGACGGGGAAAAGAACGTAAAGCCGAGCTACCGCCCCGATGTGAAATTTGTGCCGCTTGACGGGGTACTGCCGAAATTTATCACGGACGCTTTAAGAGAAGCGCTTCCGCTTTTGGACAAGCGTCTTAACGGCTTCGCTTCGGCGGGCGCGGTTATGACCGCACCCGAAACGCGTTCTTCTTCGCCCGTGAGAATAGTACGCGACGACAAAATGCAGTCAAATATCCGCGGGCTTTATCCGTGCGGCGAGGGCGCGGGATATGCGGGCGGAATAACAACGGCGGCGGCGGACGGCATAAGAATTGCCGAAATGGCGGCAAAAGCGGAGGACAGTTAAAAATGTGCATAAGAAAAACGCATAAAAATGGCTGTAATAAGGAATTTTCACAAAAAATGATAAGGATACGCAAAAAATGTTGAAAAACCCAAAAAAATGTGATATACTGTACAAGTATATTATAAAATTAAAATTATCTTATGATATTTAGATAGGGGAGATGTAATTTTGAAACGGAAGCTGATGAGCGTATTTCTTGCGCTTGCGATGGTTTTTTCACTCGGAATAAACGCCTTTGCGGAGTTCAGTGATGTGACGGAGGAGGACTGGTTCAGCAAAGCCGTGAATTTTGTTACGGAGAAAAATTATTTTACGGGCGTTTCAACGACCGAATTTGACCCGAACGGAACAATGACAAGAGGTATGTTTGTGACGGTTCTCGGCCGTCTTGCGAATGTTGACTGTTCCGAGTACACGCGCGATAAATTCAAAGACGTTATTGCGGAGGAATGGTACTATTCTTATGTCACATGGGCAAGCGAAACGGGCTTAACCTCGGGATTTCCCGACGGGAATTTCTATCCCGACGAGCCTGTAAACCGCGAACAGGTTGCAGTATTTATTGACAGATATTTGGGTAATAACGGAATAACGCTTGACTCAAATCCGAACGCGTTTGACAGATATTCGGACGAGGACAATATTTCCACATGGGCGCTTGACGCTGTGGGACTTATGCGCGAAACCGCAATTTTTACGGGCGACCAGTACGGAAGATTTCAGCCGCAGCAGAACGCCAAAAGAGCGGAAATCGCAAACGCGATTATGCGTTTGACGACAGTTATGAACGGCGAGCTTTTGAATGTGCCCGAGCGTCTGCCCGACGCGCCTCCCGAGCCGCCCGAGCAGATTGAGGCAACTCCGGAGCCTGTTGAGCATAACAGCAGGGCGCAGGAAATATTAAGCGGCATGTCGCTTAAAGAAAAGGTGTATCAGATGTTTATGGTAACGCCCGAGCAGCTTACGGGCGTAACGCCTGTTACGGCGGCGGGACAGAAAACGCAGAATGCGCTGACGAAACAGCCTGTCGGCGGACTGTGGTACAGCAGCAAAAATCTGACAAGCGATTATCAGCTTATAAATATGCTGAACAATACGAAATCATACACAAATATAACGCCGTTTATCGCTGTGGAAGAGGAAAGCTCAAACCGTTCGCAGCTTTTGCCGAAGCTTGAAATTCAGATTTGGAATTCTATGTACGAATACGGCGATATGGGTGAGGATAAGGCGTATGAAATAGGTTCGGCGCTCGGACGCGATATTGCAAAATACGGCTTTAATATGAATTTTGCGCCTGTCGCCGACGTTTGGTCGAACGCCAAGAATACGATTATAGGCGACAGAGCGTTCAGCTCACTGCCCGACGCGGCGGCTGTTATGGCGGCGGCAGAGGCGAGAGGCTTGCAGGATAACGGAGTAAGCGCGGTTTTGAAGCATTATCCCGGCTACGGAGATGTCAGAAGGGAAGCCTCAAAGCTTGTGAGCAAAAAAACGCTTGAACAGCTTCGCCAGACGGAATTTGTTCCGTTTAAGGCGGGTATAGACGCGGGCGCGGACTGTGTAATGTGCGCGCATATAAACGTTGACGCGGTAGACCCCGATGCCCCCGCTTCAATGTCGGGTACGTTCATAAACGACTTGCTTCGCGGCGAGCTCGGATTTAACGGCGTTGTAATTACCGACAGACTTGATTCTGACGAAGTGAAGAAATTTTACAGTCCCGTTGATGCTGCCGTAAACTGCATAAACGCGGGCGCGGATATGCTGCTTTGTCCCGATAATTTTATTGAAACGGCAAATGAAATTGTGCTTGCGGTGGCAAACGGCGATATAAGCATTGACAGAATAAATCAAAGTGTTGAGCGGATATTGACGGCAAAAATAAACCGTGGAATTATTCAGTAAAAAGCGTTAAATAACGATATGGAAAGGGCGTCGCGCAAGCAATGCCCTTTTTGCCTGTATTTGCAAAGCAAACGGCAAAAATCCGACGGGGCTTAATGTCAGTGAGGGTTTTATTTTTCAAAAATCGGAGGTAAGCGGGATGCGTCTTGATAAATATATTTCAAACTGTACGGGCATAAGCCGAAAGGACGTAAAAAAGCTCATAAAACAGGGAGAGGTAACGGTTGACGAAATTACAGCCGTATCGCCCGAAATGAATGTATCGGAAAAATCCGCTGTTGCTGTAAAAGGACAGGAGCTTGTTTACCGCGAGTTTGTGTATCTTATGCTCAATAAGCCTGCGGGATATGTTTCGGCGGCGGAGGATAAGAAATATCCGTTTGTGACGGAGCTTGTGCCGCAGGAATACGCGCATTTCAATGTGTTCCCGATAGGCAGGCTTGATATTGACACCGAGGGGCTTTTATTGCTTACAAACGACGGACAGTTCGCGCATAATCTGACGTCGCCGAAGAAAAATATATATAAGAAATATTTTGCACGGCTTGACGCGGAAGCGGAAAACTCGGATATTGAGGAATTTAAAAAGGGCATGGAGTTTAAGGACTTTACTGCAAAGCCCGCAATACTCGAAATAACGGAGAACCCGAAGGAAGTGTACATTCAAATATCCGAGGGAAAATTTCATCAGATAAAGCGAATGTGCCAGAGAGTCGGTAAGACGGTTACGTATTTAAAGCGCGTGGCAATAGGGGATTTGGAGCTTGACAAGACTTTGGCAGCTGGCAAAATCCGCGAGCTGACGGCTGACGAGATAAACCTCTTGAAAAATCAAAAGAAATAGTATATAATATTTACATTCCGATAAAAAAGGGGGAATATTATGCAGCTTATATATTGCGTTGAGGACGACGAGGATATTCGCGGGCTCGTGACGTACGCGCTTAAGTCGAGCGGATATGAAGCCGCAGGGTTTTGCGACGCGAAATCTTTTCTTGACGGATTTTATAAAAAAACTCCCGATTTGGCGGTTGTTGACATAATGCTTCCCGATACGGACGGTCTTGAAATTTTAAAAAAACTGAGAGATGAAAAATATAATACGCCCGTGATAATGCTGACGGCAAAGAGCGGTGAAATGGACAAGGTGAAAAGCTTTGAACTCGGCGCGGACGATTATATAACGAAGCCGTTCAGCGTTCTGGAGCTTGTTTCGCGTGTTAAGGCTGTCCTTAAAAGGAGCGGCGCGAATAAGGCGGCGGCTCTTGAATATAATGGAATAAGTCTTGATACGGAAATGCGTACCGCGGCAGTGGACGGGAAGAAAATGACACTTACTTATAAGGAATTTGAGCTGCTGGAATACCTCATGGAAAACAGGGGCAAGGCTGTAAGCCGCGAGGTTCTGCTGAACAGGGTATGGGGCTATTGCACCGAATGTGAGAGCAGAACGCTTGACGTACATATCGGAAATCTGCGCCGCAAGCTGGGCGGCAGGGGGAAAATGATTGAAACGATAAGAAATGTAGGATATATATTGAGATAGGGATGGTAAAATGAAAAAGACAATATTTAAAAATCTGTCGCTGTTGTCGGCGGCGGTGGTTTTGGTAACGGCGGCGTTTATTGTAATTGCCGAGAGCATAGCGGGAGAGATGACAAAGCCGATGGCGGCGGCGGTTGTTATATCGGTAATTGCGCTTACCGCGCTTGCGGTTTTTGCAATGCGCATAATTTCTGAAAAAGTGACAAGTATGATTGTGCGGCGCGTGGACGCGATAGACCTTGACAATCCGCAGATTGAATATATGGAGCTTCTGCCGTTTATGCGCCGTGCGCGCAGCAAAAAGCAGATAAAAATAAAAGCGGAGCAGATGCGCCGCGAATTTTCGGCGAATGTTTCGCACGAGCTTAAAACGCCGCTCACGTCAATATCGGGCTACGCGCAGATGATAAACAACGGCATGGCAAAAGAAGAGGATATTTTAAAATTTACGAAGCTGATTGAAAAGGAGTCGCTGCGTCTTATATCGCTTGTGAACGACATTATAGAAATTTCGCATCTTGACGAGCAGAATAAGCTTCCTGAAGCGGAAAAAATAGATTTGTCGGAAATCGCGGCGGAAACAATAGCGTCGCTTGAAAAATCGGCAGCTGAAAAGAATGTTCAGATTTTCTACAGCGGCAGCGAAACGCATATAAACGGCAACAAAACGCTTATAGGCGAGCTGATGACGAATGTTATAGACAATGCCATAAAATATAATAAAGACGACGGAACAGTAACCGTATTTGTCGGAATTGTAAACGGCGGCGCGGTGTTCTCGGTAAAGGATACGGGAATAGGTATTCCAGAGGAGGATATTGACAGAATTTTTGAACGGTTCTACAGAGTGGATAAGAGCCATTCAAAGACTGTCGGCGGCACGGGCTTGGGGCTTTCTATTGTAAAGCATATAGCCATGTGCCATGACGCGGAAATCAGGGTAAAAAGCGAGGTCGGAACAGGTTCTACGGTATCGGTTATATTTAAAAGCATATAAAAAGGCTTCATATGAAGCCTTTTTATATGCTTTTATTTCTTTTTTGCTTTTAATCTTTCCTTTAAATGCTCAAGCTGTTCGCCGTGACGGTGAGATTTCAGGTGAGGGAAAGCGACAAGAATACGTTTCTGGAATATGCTCTTATTATTGGCAAGGCTGGCGTATTTTTCATTAAGCTCCGCGATTTCCTTATCGCGTTTGGCTTTAAATTCTGCCATATTCTGCTCATATTTCGCTTTTGCTTCGGCAGCTTCCGCAGCGATTTCCTTAACCTTTTCATTTTCCATTATTTCTTCGCCTTTCTTTACAGCCGACGCGGCGGTATCATATATATGCTCGCCGATACCGTCCGAAACGGCGTGGATTTTTGCGGCTACGTCGTCCATGAGCCTTATTCGTTTGGACAGCTTGTTGATTGTGAAAACCGTAATTATAATATCGGCGATAAATACCGCGAATAAAAACGACAGTAAAATTATTCCGAGAATGTGCGGGATAAAATTCACTGTTTTTAATATAAAGGGGTGAATACCCTTCATGAGCGCAATGCACACAAAGCCCCAGTATATCGAATATTTAAGGCAAATATATCCGCCTATGTTAAACGGTAAATCGCTGTAATCCCACCAGCGCGTATGATACAGCTTTTCAAGAACAAAGCCCGTGATAAATTCCAAAAATGAAGTTATAAGCATTGAGCATATAAATAAGAGAATTGTATTTTTTATCGGCGTAAGGCATAAAATAACCGCGACCGCGCCGACACCGTAAATCGGGCAGACGGGACCGTTCAAAAAACCGCGGTTTATAAAATGTCCTTCGCCTATTCCGCACCATACGACCTCAATACACCAGCCGAGAAATGCGTAAATCAGAAACAGCCATAAAAGTTGATAAATGTTAAGCATAACTTTTTACTCCTTTGTTTTTATTTTGCTTTTTTGTCTATAAATTCCGCTTTTAATTTTGAGTACATAATTTTCTGGCTTCTGTAAAGCCCGTAATATCCCGAAAGCATGTAGCTTATCGCGGCGGTTATCGCAAACAGCACAATAGCTTCGGAGCCGAACAGCTCAACGCTCAAAACAATTGACGCGATAGGGCAATTCACAACGCCGCAGAACATCGCGACCATGCCTATCGCCGCGCCGAATCCGGGATTTAAGCCCAAAACCGAAGCGGTAAAGCAGCCGAATGTTGAGCCGATAAAAAACGTCGGGACAATTTCGCCGCCCTTATAGCCGCAGGCTATGGTAATTACCGTAAACAGCATTTTCCAGAAGAATGCCAAAGGCTTAACCTCGCCGTTTGTCGCATTATGTATTATATTCATTCCCGCGCCGTTGTAATCGCGCGAGCCGACAATCAGTGTAAGCGCTATTATTGCAAGTCCGCCAAGGACTGCGCGCAGATAATCATTTCGTATAAATTTTTTGAAATATACTTCCGACCTGCGAAGGGATACGCAGAAGATTATACTTAAAAGCGCGCATAACGCCGCGATTACCGCAACATCAAGTATTACGGCAGGCGTAATATGCGGTATTGAGTTTATAATGAAGAAGGTCGGTTCGATATGACAGAAAACTGTCAGCGCATACGCCGTGAGAGCCGATACGATACACGGCACAAGCGCCGAATAATACATAATTCCGACACTGGTTACTTCAAGCGCGAAGAATGTCGCCGTAAGCGGCGTTCCGAATAACGCCGAAAATACGCCGCTCATGCCGCACATGGTTATGAGGTGCATATCCTTTTCGTCAAGCGACAGCCATCTTCCTATCTGCGCGCCTATGCTTCCGCCGATTTGCAGCGCCGCGCCCTCGCGTCCCGCGCTTCCGCCGAAAAGGTGCGTTATGACCGTGCCGATAAAAATAAGCGGCGCCATAATCGCGGGGACTTCATGGTCGGTGCGTATCGCGGAAATGACCGCGTCCGTGCCTTTGTTAAATTTGAAAAGCTTATACATCCCCGTTATCAGAAGTCCTCCGACGGGAAGCAAATAAAGAAGCCACGGGTGCGACGTGCGGATTATCGTTGCCGCTTCGACGCTTTTATGAAACAGTATTCCTATAAATCCGCTTGCCGCGCCTGTAAGAGCTGCTATAAGCGACCATTTGAAAAAGGTCGTCACATATTTTGCCGCAGATTTTAATTTGCCGATTATTAAATCCATTGTTACACTTCTTTCAATAATATGATGTTTTTCCGCTTTTTTTATTTTAACATATTTTTTGATTTTTTTCAACAATCCGCGGCAAATATTGTTAAGATAACGGAAAAAACTTCATGGAATATAATTTGTATCAGGGTGCACAATAGTAGTGTAGTCGATATTATTCGACACAAATTTTATATAAATTTTGGACTTTGGTAAGAAGGAGGAAACAACAATGACAGTACCTGAAGCAAGACAAGCTATGGAGAAGTTCAAGATGGAAGCAGCCAGCGAGGTTGGCGTAACACTTAAGCAGGGCTACAACGGTGACCTTACTGCTAAGCAGGCAGGTTCAATCGGTGGTCAGATGGTTAAGAAGATGATTGAAGATTACGAAAACAAAATCAAATAAGATTTTGAAGCTAATCTGAGTTTGCGCAGGCAAACAAGTAAAAAGGAGTTAATGCACGTATTGGTGCGGTAACTCCTTTTTTTCATGCGCAATAAAAAATGTCCCGCGCCTTTTGTGGGACGGGGACATTTTGATTTAGTTTAGATTTGAGCCCTGCGATGAAGCTGACGACGAGGCTGAACCTGCGCTGTCCGAACTGCCGTCCGCGGAAGCGCCGTTTTCGCTGCTTCCCGCGTCGGGCGATATTGTCGCCGCTGACTGTAAGGTCTGATAATCAATGTCGTCAAGTCTGTGGAAGGTATAGCCCTGACTTCTTACATATTCAATAACCGACGGCAGCGCGTCAGCCGTTGCCTGCTTGGTCGAAGCGTCGTGCATAAGCACGATTATGTTATTGAAGCCCTCCATGCTCTCTTTGAGATATTCAAGCAGTTCAGCCGCGTTTTTCGTTTTGCCCTCCGCGTCGCCCGTAAGCGTGTTCCAGTCGCAGTAATAGAAGCCGTTGTCGGCAAGAACCGTCTTATATCTTTGCTTTTCAGCCGCGTGGTCGCCTGCGTTATAGCTGCCGCCCGGGAAGCGGATAAGCTTAAAGGGTTCTTCGCCGTTCATAATGCCCTTTATCACATTTTCTGCGTCGAGTATTTCGGTTATAAAAGAGTCGGACGTAGCATACAATTTATCATAATTATGACTGTATGAGTGATTTGCGATTAAATGTCCCTCCTCATAAACTCTGCGCGCCATATCGGGATTTGCCTCAATCAGAGAGCCGACTTCAAAGAATGTCGCCTTAACCTGATAACGGCGCAGAGCGTCAAGCACCTGCGGAGTGATATTTGTTGTGGGACCGTCGTCAAACGTAAGATAGCACCGCTTTGTCTGCCCCGAATCGGCAATAATTTCAATAAGATTGTTTTCCTCTGACGCGGCGGGAATTGTTCCCGATGCGGCGGGTTGATTAGCGGCAGGATTTGCCGTGTTATCGGGATTGCCGTTTTGTGCGTTATCCGTGCTTTCGGGCGCGGAATTATCCGCGTTATCGGAATTTTTCGCGGTTATTATATTGTTTGCCTCTGTTTCGGAGTCAAGCTTGTTCTTTCGGATTGTCGAAACGGCTGTGCAGACAAGCGCGATAACTCCTATCAAAATAATAGCAAGCAAAGCCGCGCGGATACGCTTTTTGCGGAGTCTTTCACGGCGGCGTCTTTCTTTTCTTCTATTTTCAAACTCATTGGGAGTCGGCATACTAATCACCTCATAAAATGTTATAATAATATTATATACCGTTTTTCTGCAAAATTCAACAAAATTTTATTATTTTTTTGGTATTTTGTCGAAAAAAGAGTAAATGTCAGTTAAAACGATATAAATTATTTGAAAGGAATGATATATACTATGAAACAAGCAGTTTGTTTAACACTGATTGCCGCAATGATTTTGGGAGGATGCAGCGCAAAGCCGGAAAAAAACGCCGAAAATTATGAGGAACATGAGGCAGTGAGCACAATTTCGCAGGAGAGCTATGATTCTCTCGATAACACGGGAATTGGCTGGGGACTTGTAAAACGCAAGGGGAAAGAACCCGAAATTCCGAAAGACCAGCAGGAAACGCTTGACAAATACAGCGGCTATTATATGGATAAAACCGCGCCGAAAGCGTTATATCTCACCTTTGACGAGGGCTATGAAAACGGCTACACCTCAAAAATTCTTGATGTTTTGCAGTCCACGCAAACGCCTGCGGCATTTTTTGTGACAGGACCATACCTTGAAAGCCAGACGGATTTAATAAAACGTATGGTTGACGAGGGACATATTGTGGGAAACCATACGGTAAATCATATAAATATGCCAAAATCCTCCGTGGAAACGGTTCAGAAGGAGCTTACCGACCTAAACAAAATGTGCGAGGAAAAATACGGGGTTACAATGCGCTATGTCCGTCCTCCCGAGGGCGAATACAGCGCGCGGACGCTCGCTATCGCGCAGGATATGGGCTACAAAACAATTTTCTGGAGCTTTGCGTATAAGGACTGGGACATAAACTCGCAGCAGGGCGAGGACTACGCGTTTAATCAGGTGACGCCGTATCTGCATGACGGCGCGATACTTCTCCTGCACGCCGTGTCCTCCGATAACGCAAACGCGCTTGAAAGAATAATAAATTACGCGAAGGAACAGGGCTATGAATTCCGTTCGCTGGACGAATTGAAATAAAATGTCAAAAAGAATTGATTATTTTTAAAAAATGGTGTATAATTATCTTGTATTACATATAAGTGTAAATATCCCCAAGTAAAGAAAGGCGAGATACTATGAGAGAGAGAAGCTTTGATTTCGGCAGAAAGCCGGTAATTGACGGATACACAAAGATTACGGAGAATACTCTGTATACGGATGAATTGGGCTACGGTCTTATGAAAAATGCCGAGGCGGGCGAAAGGGAAACGGGTGAATTTGAGCTTTACCGCGATTTTCTGCTCATGCCCGAAAATGCGTTTAAGGTTAAGCTTGACAACGGAAAATACCGCGTCCGCGTCGCGACGGGCGACTATGTTGACGAGGGCGACGTCACGACCTCGTATGAAGTCAACGGAATACGTAAAAACGCGTGGGTATACGACGGAGCGATTACCGAAAAAATAATTGACGCTGACGTGACCGACGGCTTTATGACGTTTAACTTCGCGGCTGGAAAGCACAGCGCGCTTAACGCTATAGACATAGCAGAAAAGAAAGACCCCGAAATGACGGATATTTCCGTTAAAGTAAAGGCGAAAAAAGACGAGCAGAGCGTTACTCTTTCATGGGGGAAAATTGACGGTATTATAGGCTACAGGGTAAAAAGAAAAAATCTGCAAAACCGTCAGACTGATATGGTAAGAGATGTAATAACAGAAGAATTTACGGATACAAATGTAAATTTATGCGAAAAATACGAATACACCGTCTGCGCTCTTTACGCGCAGAAATTCTGCTCGGACAGCGCGAAAACCGTTTCGGTTGCAGTGGTTGACGGTAAAAAAGTAAAAGGCAAAATTACAGACCTTGATGCGCGCGAAACGGAAAATTCCGTAACGCTTATCTGGAACGGAACGGACGAGGCGGTTTGGTATAATATTTACCAGAAAGCGCCGTACGGGCTTTATAAGCTTATTGCCAAAACCGAGGAAACAACATATATAGACGATAAGGTTATAACAAACGTGCCGTTTATATATGCCGTTGAAGCCGTTACCGAAAGCGGCGTAACCGAACGAGCGGAAGTTAAAACAGATATGGAGGCTAAGCCCAAAAAGCGCAATATGGAAACGCTTGACCGCGCGCCCGTCGCAATGATGACGGAAAACGGCGTATTTTTAAGCTGGCGTTTGAACGCGTACGAATATGAAAAAGGAATAAATTTTGTGATTTTCAGAAACGGCGAGAGAATTACCGAAGTTATCACAAATTCAACCAACTATCTCGATAAGGACGGCAAGCCCGAGGACGAATATACAATTAAAGCCGTTCTAAATAATCTTATGGAAAAAACGGGCGCAAGCGTAAAAGTTACAACAACGCCGTATTTGTCAATTCCGCTTGACAAGCCCGCCGATATTACGCTGCCCGACGGAAAAACGTATTCATATACCGCAAATGACGCGGCTGTAGGCGACCTTGACGGCGACGGCGAATATGAAATAGTTCTGCGCTGGGACGCGAACGGCAAGGATAATTCGCATAAGGGATATACGGGAAATGTTCTGCTTGACGCGTATAAATTAAACGGCGAAAAGCTTTGGAGAATAGATTTGGGCGTTAATATCCGCGCAGGCTCGCATTATACGCAGATGATGGTGTATGATTTCAACAACGACGGAAAAGCGGAAATGATTTGCAAAACCGCCGACGGTACGATTGACGGTGTCGGCAATGTAATCGGCGACGCGAATGCGGATTACAGAAACAAGGACGGCTTTATAATCGAGGGACCCGAATACCTGACGGTATTCGCGGGTGATACGGGAGAAGCCATGGATACGGTTGAATACGACCCGCCGCGCGGCAATGTCGCAGATTGGGGCGACAGCTGGGGCAACAGGGTTGACAGGTTCTTGGCGTGCGTGGCGTATCTTGACGGCGAAAATCCGAGCGTTGTCATGTGCAGGGGCTATTACGACCACGGCAGACCGACTGCGCTTGTCGCATACGATTTGATTGACAACAGGCTTGTAAAACGCTGGAAATTCCTCGCAAATAAAGACCGAAACATAGAATATACATTTCAGGGCAATCATAATCTCGGAGTCGGCGACGTTGACGGCGACGGCTTGGACGAAATTGTTTACGGTGCTATGGCGGTTGACCATGACGGAACGGGAATGTATTCGACGGGACTTATGCACGGCGACTGTATGAATTTGGGCAATTTCACGCCGAAAACACCGAATTTGGATTTCTTCCAGATACACGAGGAAAAGGAAGCGGAATACGGCTTCGAGTCGCGCGACCCCGCGACGGGCGAAATACACTGGGGTAAATACACGGGACGCGATACCACCCGCGGACTTTGCGCGAAAATCGACCCGCGCTATGTCGGTAATCAGTGCTGGGCGATGGACGACGGTATTTATACCATGGAGGGCGAGCTTATAAATGAAAAAGCCCCCGAATCTATAGATTTTGCCATATGGTGGGACGGCGATTTGATACGCGAGCTTTTAGACCATGAATTTGACGACGCGCGGGGCGTGGGCTATCCGAAAATTTATAAATGGGACTATGAAAACAATAAGCTTGTCACGATTTTAAATCCGTCGGGCGTGCTTTCAAACAACTGGAAAAAGGGTACGCCGTGTATTCAGGCGGATATTTTGGGCGACTGGCGCGAAGAGGCTGTCTGGCGAAACGAGGACGACACGGAGCTTAGAATTTACACTACAACCGAGCTTACGGACAAGAAATTCTACACTCTTATGCACGACAGCGTTTACAGATTAAGCGCCGCGTTCCAGAACACGGCGTATAATCAGTGCCCGCAGACGGGATTTTATATAGGTCCCGAAATGGACGGAATACCAATTCCTTCAAATAAATATGTGCGCGGTGAGAATTTGCCCGATTTTACGGAGGAAATAGATTAAGATTTAGTCACAATGTATCAAACAGTTTACAGGAATGTTGATATTTTATTGAAATTTGAATAAAATGGCGTAATTTTATTGACCTTTTGGGAATTTTGGGTTAAAATATACGAGAGATATGCGGAGGCAGAATTTATGCGGATAATATCGGGAGCAAGACGCGGGCATAAGCTGATTGAATTTTCGGGAGACGATATACGCCCGACGACCGACAGGGTTAAGGAGTCAATTTTTAACATCATTCAGAGTTATGTACCAGACGCGAGAGTTCTTGATATGTTTTCGGGAAGCGGCGCTTTAAGCTTTGAGGCGCTGTCGAGAGGCGCGGAGCACGCGGTATGCCTTGACACGGACAAGCGTTCTGTCGGGGTTATAAAAAAGAATGCTGAAAATCTCGGGTTTTCGGATAAATGCGAGATTAAAAATATTTCCTGCTTTGATTATCGGGGACAAGAGAAATTTGATATAATATTTCTCGACCCGCCGTATAACAAGGGCTTTATTGAGCCCTCGTTAACCAAAATCGTAAAAGACGGCTTGCTTTTTGAAAACGGAATAGCGGTTCTCGAAAGCGACAATACCGATTTTTGCAAAGAGGTCGCGGGACTTAAAATCATAAATCAGAAAAGGTACGGCAGGACGTATATCACGATTTATACTGTTGATAAGGAATAGGAAAGATGAGAATAGCGGTATACCCCGGAAGCTTTGACCCGGTAACAAACGGACATCTGGATATTATCAGGCGTTCAAGCAGAGTGTTTGACAAGGTAATTGTCGGAGTTTTGAATAATGCGGGCAAAAATCCGCTGTTTTCGATTGAAGAACGCACCGAGATGCTAAAGGACGTAACGGCGGATATTCAAAATGTCGAAATAGACAGCTTTGACGGACTGCTCGTTGATTTTGCAAAAAAGAAAAATGCGTCCGTTATAGTAAAAGGACTGCGCACGGTCATGGATTTTGAATACGAGTTCCAGATGGCACTTTTAAACAAGGCGCTCAATCCCGAATATGAAACAATGTTCATGATGACGGACTCGAAATATTCGTATATAAGCTCAAGTATGGTAAAGGAGCTTGCAGGATTTAACGGTGATTTGACAGGTCTTGTACCTGCTCATATAATACACAAAATAAAACAAAAGTACCAAACGGTCGAAAGGAATGAGTAGAATGGATATGGATATGGACATTATGGAGATTATCGACATGATGGAAGAAACTATTGAAAAAGCATCTGCCGTACCTCTTACGGGTAAGGTTATGCTTGACAAGGACGAGCTTCTTGATTATATTCAGGAAATCCGCCTTGTATATCCTGACGAGCTTAAAGAGGCAAAATGGGTTAAGGAAGAAAGACAAAGAATTCTTACCGAGGCTGAAAACAGGGCTGAAACTATCCAGAAGAACGCTGAGGAAACCCAGATGCAGCTTATTGACGAGCATGAGATTACAAAGCGCGCTTATCAGCAGGCAAACGAGCTTGTAAATACCGCTCAGCAGAAGGCTATGGAAATCAAAACCGATACGGACTCCTATGTTGACGACGTATTAAATGATGTTGAGCATAGACTTGATTTATTGCTGCGCAAGGTTCGCGAGGACAGAGGTTATTTCAACAATAACTAATGTCTGCGGGGGTAGATTTGAAAGGGCTGTCAGAGTGACAGTCTTTTTGAGGTTAAAGCCCTCGAAAAAATGCCGAAGAGCATATCACCATTTTTCGAAACTTGAAGTATTGATATACGTCTGCGTTTCTCAAAACGGCAATCTGCTTACGGCATTTTTCCGAAAGATAATTTATTATAATATAAAAGGAGAAATTATATTATGCTGTCAGATATTGAAATCGCACAAAATGCAAAAATGAAACATATCCGCGGTAGTGCCGCGTCAATCGGCATTCCCGAAGAGGATTTGGAATATTACGGAAAATATAAGGCAAAGCTCGGCAAAGAGGTATGGAACAGTGTGGAAAACAATCCCGACGGCAAGCTTGTGCTTGTCACGGCGATAAATCCGACGCCAGCGGGCGAGGGAAAGACCACGACGACAATCGGCTTGGGCGATGCT
>CAZBXN010000017.1:0-2649 GCA_964496015.1 uncultured Lachnospiraceae bacterium
AACCGCGGCGTAATTTAGGAATTTAATGAAATGGGAATAAATGAAGTGCAAACCTTAAAAATAGGTGACTTGGAATTTGACTTTGTATTTTAAGGAGATAAACATGAAAAAGCTACTGATTTTGGACTCCAACAGTATATTGAACCGCGCGTTTTACGGCGTGCGCTATTTAAGCGCAAAGGACGGTACGCCGACAAACGCGATTTACGGATTTTTGAATATTTTGTTAAAGCTCATAAACGAGCAGCAGCCCGACTATATCTGCGCCGCGTTTGATGTGCACGCGCCGACGTTTCGCCATAAGCAGTACGAGGGCTATAAGGCGCAGCGCAAGCCCATGCCCGAGGGACTGGCAGCGCAAATGCCGCTTGCAAAGGAAATTTTGCGCGCTATGGGAATAACAATCCTTGAAAAAGAGGGTTACGAGGCGGACGATATAATCGGTACCGTCGCGCGCCTTTGCGACGAACAGGGAATAAGTTGTTTTATCGCCACGGGCGATAAGGACGATTTGCAGCTTGCAAGCGACAAAACGCGCGTAATTCTGACCGTCACAAAGTCGGGTTACAATGACACGACCATATATGACGACAAGGCGGTTAAAGAGCGGTATCACGTTACGCCAAAGGAATTTATCGACATCAAAGCGCTGATGGGAGATGCGTCCGACAATATTCCCGGAGTCAAGGGAATAGGCGAGAAAACGGCTATGAGCCTGATTGAACAGCATCACAGCATTGAATATATCTATGACCATATAGACGAAATCGGCTTAAAGGGCGCAATGCTCCAAAAGCTGAAAGACGGACGCGACATGGCGTTTATGTCAAAGGAACTTGCGACAATCGACGTTCATACTCCGATTGAATTTTCGGCGGTGGAATGTGAATTTAACGGCTTTTCCGATAACGGCGAATTATATGAAATTTTAAAAAGACTTGAACTCAACAGCATTATAAAAAAACTTGATTTATCCGCGGCGGAAACGGCGACAGAAACGGTTGATATTTTTGAGGGCTTTGAATTTTCGGTAAATTCCGATATGAATTTCAACGGTAAAATTTCTGCGGCGCTTGATTTTGACGGCGATACTCTGTCGGCTGTCGCTGTCGGCATGGAAAATCGCGCGGCGGTATTTACCGAAAACGCCCTTGGCGCGGTAAAGGAATTGCTCGCAAATTCAAACGCGCAGGTAATTCTTTTTGACGCAAAAGAGGCTATGGTAAAGCTGAACGGCAAGGTCGAATTTAAGAATATGTGCGATGATACGGCGATTGCGGCATATCTTGTAAATCCCGCAAAAAGCGAATATAAAATTGAGGGCTTAACGGAAGAATACTTCGGCGTTACAATTGAAAAGCCAGAACAAAAGCAGTTGTCGCTGCTTGACGAGGACGAAACCGACAACACCGAATATCTGGCAAAATGCGCCGTTGCACTTGGCAAATTGAATGAAAAAATACAGGAAAAAATCAAAGAGAACGGACAGGAAAAGCTGTACCGAGAAATTGAACTGCCGCTCGTAACGGTTTTGGCACATCTTGAAACAAACGGCTTTCTTGTTGATGACAGTCAGCTTAAAGATTTTTCGGTGAAATTGGGCGAAAAAATTGATATGCTCACACAGGAAATTTACACGCTCGCGGGCGAGGAATTTAATATAAATTCACCCAAACAGCTCGGCGTTATTCTGTTTGAAAAATTAGAGTTAAAGCCTGTTAAAAAGACAAAGACGGGCTATTCCACCAACGCGGACGCGCTTGAAAAACTGCGCGATAAGCACGCTATAATAAATTTCATCATGGAATACCGTCAGCTTACAAAGCTCAAAAGCACATACTGCGACGGGCTTGCGGCGGTTATAAACCCGGACACGCACAGAATACATTCGGTATTCACGCAGACCGTAACCGTTACGGGCAGACTGTCGTCGATTGAACCGAATTTGCAGAATATCCCTACAAGGACGGAATTGGGACGCGAGATAAGAAAGGTATTTGTTGCGCCCGAGGACTATGTGCTTGTTGACGCGGACTATTCGCAGATTGAACTTCGTGTTCTCGCGCATATCGCGAACGACGAAACCATGATAAATGCGTTTAAATCGGGCGAGGACATTCACGCGGTAACGGCATCGCAGGTGCTTGGAATACCGCTTAGCGAGGTTACAAAGGAACAGCGTTCAAGCGCAAAAGCCGTTAACTTCGGCATAGTGTACGGTATCGGCGAGTTTTCGCTGTCGCAGGATTTGCATATATCCGTCAAGGAAGCGAAAGCGTATATTGACGGCTATCTTGAAAAATATCACGGTGTGCACGAATACATGGAAAATATCAAGGAGCAGGCGAAAAAGGACGGTTATGTCAAAACCATGATGAACCGTATCCGCTATATTCCCGAGCTGAAATCACCGAATTTCAACATTCGTCAGTTCGGCGAGCGCGTTGCGCTTAATACTCCAATTCAGGGCAGTGCGGCGGATATTATAAAGCTTGCCATGGTAAACGTGGATAACAGGCTGATAAAGGAAAAAATGAAATCGCGCCTGATTTTGCAGGTGCATGACGAATTGATTGTCGAGGCGCACAAGGATGAGGTCGAAAAGGTAAAACAGATTTTGTCGGAGGAAATGCAGGGCGCAATGGATTT
>CAZBXN010000017.1:2749-20630 GCA_964496015.1 uncultured Lachnospiraceae bacterium
AGGTCGAAAAGGTAAAACAGATTTTGTCGGAGGAAATGCAGGGCGCAATGGATTTGCGTGTTCCTTTAAAGGTTGATATGGCAGAGGGACACAGTTGGTTCGACGCGAAATAAAGCATACGGAGGAAGAATATGATTGCAATAACGGATTACGGCGCAGGAAATCTGCACAGCGTGAAAAATGCGCTTGACTATTTGGGCGCAAAATCAATAATAACGGGCGACGCGGATGAAATCGCGGCGGCGGACAAGGTGATTTTGCCCGGCGTCGGCGCGTTCGGCGACGCAATGGCAAGCCTTAGAAAAAGCGGGCTTGATACGGTGATAAAAGACACGGCAAAATCGGGAAAACCGCTTTTGGGAATTTGCTTGGGACTTCAGCTTATGTTTCGGGAAAGCGAGGAAAGCCCGAATGTTGAGGGGCTTGGTATTTTCGACGGCAAAATTGTAAAAATCCCCGACAGAGGTCTTAAAATTCCGCATATCGGCTGGAATGACCTTGAAATAGCGAAAAACAGCAGAATATTAAAAAACCTCGGCGATAAGCCGTATGTATATTTTGTTCATTCGTATTACTTAAACGCCAAAGACGAAAGCGTAGTTTCGGCATATACGAATTACGGCGAAAGGCTTGGCGTTGCGGTTGAGAGGGACAACGTTTTCGCCGTTCAGTTCCACCCCGAAAAGAGCGGCGATACGGGACTTACAATTTTAAAGAATTTTATTTCACTGTAGGAAGGTAAAATTATGTACGCAAAACGAATAATTCCCTGTCTTGACGTAAAAAACGGCAGGGTAGTAAAGGGAGTAAATTTTGTAAATTTAACAGACGCGGGCGACCCCGTGGAGTGCGCGAAAATATATAACAAAGCCGGCGCGGACGAGCTTGTATTTCTTGACATAACCGCGTCGAGCGACGCGCGCGATACGGTTGCCGACATGGTTAAAAAGGTCGCGGAAAACGTGTTTATACCGTTCACCGTCGGCGGCGGAATACGCACGGTTGAGGATTTTCGGCGGATACTTAACGCGGGCGCGGACAAGGTCGCTGTAAACAGCGCGGCGATAAAGCGTCCCGAGCTTATACGGGAGGCAGCCGAAAAATTCGGACGGCAATGCGTGGTGTGCGCGATTGACGCGAAGCGCAATGACGGCGGAAGCTGGGACGTGTACCTTAACGGCGGACGCGTAAACACGGGTCTTGACGCCGTTGAATGGGCGAAAAAGGCGGAAATGCTCGGCGCGGGCGAGATACTGCTTACGAGCATGGACGCGGACGGCACAAAGGCGGGATATGATATTGAGCTTACGCGAAAAGTAAGCGAGAGTGTAAAAATCCCCGTAATCGCGTCGGGCGGCGCGGGAAATATGAAGCATTTCCTTGACGCGTTTACAGACGGAAAAGCCGACGCGGTGCTTGCGGCAAGCCTGTTCCATTTCAGGGAAATTGAAATAGCAGACTTAAAAAAGTATTTAAGAGAAAACGGTCAGAGCGTAAGACTGTAAAAAGGAGAGAAAATTATGGGTAAATCAAGAAAACCGCTCAACAAGAAGAACGGAATAATAGTAACGGGAAAATTTTCAATGGAAACGGCAAAAATGTATATTGCAGCCTCGCTTCTGACATTCCATATACTACCGCTGTTTTTCGTATTCATGGGCGAGAACGGCAAGGCGATTTTATTGCAGATGTTTTTGTACATGTTAAATCCTATTTTCCTGTTTGCAATCGGATTTTTCTACGGTGTCAGAAACGGCTTCGACTTCAAATTTCCGCTGCTGTTTACGGTAATATCAACCGCGTCGGCTGCAATGTATTACGACTTCGGCGACGCGAACCATTTCGCGCTCGCGCTTATGCTGTCGCTTTGCGTGTACCTGATTTTCGCGTTTGTGTCAACATTGGTAGGCGCATTTATTAAAAGGTTTTTGGCATAGGGGATATAGCAGTGGAAAAACTCGTATCGGCAAAAACGGAAACAAGCCCCGTGCTTTATAAAAACTTTTTCAGGACATATTACGCCGAAAAAATGAAAACGGCGAAAATTATTATGCTGATTATCGCGATTATTGCGATTTTGGCGGCAATGAAGCTGTATTACAGCGGCTCTGCCTTAATGTACCCGATTATTCTCGTATGGCTCGGGCTTTTTCTGATAGTCTATCCGTTTAATATGTACCGCAAGCCGTACAGGAAAATGAGGGATATAAAAATCACCTCGCATTTTGATTTTTACGACGATTACATGACCGAACATTCGGGCGGAAAAACCGAAACGCATAAATACGGCGATATTCTAAAAACGCTCGAAACAAGGCAGTATTTCTATATTTTTTATACAGCCGACAACGCGTGCGCCGTTGAAAAAAACAATATAACTTTCGGCAGCGCGGATATTTTGCGGCAGATACTTAAAAATAAAACAAATTATAAGCTGAAAAAATAAAAAAATCGGCGTGTCAGTAAAATCTGACACGCCGATTTTTAGTTTTATTCCGTAAGATTTTTATTCCGTTATTTCGCTATGAAAATCCTGCAAGGATTTTACGCCCGCTTTGCTTTTCTGCATTGCCTTAATTCCCGCGATACTCGCTTTCGTTTCCGCCATGGTCGTCATGTACGGTACGCGTCCTTTTATAACCGCTTTTCTTATATAGCTGTCGTCAGTCGCGCCTTTTTTGTCGTTGGGCGTGTTTATTACAATGCTGACCTCGTTGTTTGTTATAATATCAAGCACGTTCGGTCTGCCCTCGTTGAGCTTATATACCGCTTTTACGGGAATACCGCATTGTTCTATAAGCTTCGCCGTTCCCTGCGTTGCGATAAGTTCAAAACCACACTCATGGAAGCCGCGCGCAACCTCTTCAAGCTCCGCTTTGTCGCGGTCGTTGACGCTGATTAACGCCTTGCCCGATACGGGAAGCTTTGTCTGCGTCGCTTCCTGCGCCTTTGCAAACGCTTCGCCGAAATCCGCCGCCATGCCGAGAACCTCGCCAGTGGAACGCATTTCGGGACCCAAAACGGGGTCAACCTCCTGGAACATGTTAAACGGGAATACTGCCTCTTTTACGCCGTAATGCGGAATATGCTTTTCTTTTAAACCGACAGCGGGCGATTTTCTGCCCGTCAGCGGCATTGTAATAATTTCCGTCGCAAGCGGAACCATACGGATATTGCATACCTTTGACACCAGCGGCACGGTTCTTGACGCTCTCGGATTTGCCTCCAGAACATAAACCTTGTCGCCTTCAATCGCATACTGCATATTCATAAGACCGCGTACATTCATTTCCTTTGCGATTTTTCTCGTATATTCCTTTATTGTTTCAACATGCTTTTCGGGGATGTTCATTGACGGCAGAATACACGCGCTGTCGCCCGAATGTATTCCCGCAAGCTCGATATGTTCCATAACTGCGGGAACAAAGACATTTTCGCCGTCGCTTATCGCGTCCGCCTCACATTCCGTTGCATGGTTCAGAAAACGGTCGATTAAAATCGGTCTGTCGGGTGTTACTCCGACTGCCGCGCTCATGTAAACCTTCAGACTTTCCGCGTCGTGAACAACCTCCATGCCGCGTCCGCCCAAAACATACGACGGGCGAACCATTACGGGATAACCGATTTTTTCAGCTATTTCAAGAGCTTCCTCTACATTTACCGCCATTCCCGACTCGGGCATCGGTATTTCAAGCTTATCCATCATAGCGCGGAACAAATCCCTGTCCTCAGCTAAATCTATCGTTTCGGGCGTTGTGCCCAAAATATTTACGCCGTTTTTCTTTAATTCCGCCGCAAGATTAAGCGGGGTCTGACCGCCGAACTGCGCGATTACGCCGACAGGCTTTTCCTTTTCGTGAATACTTAAAACGTCCTCAAGCGTCAATGGCTCAAAGTACAGCTTGTCCGAGGTGTCGTAATCTGTTGATACGGTTTCGGGGTTACAGTTTACAATAATCGTTTCAAAACCGAGCTTTTTAAGCGCCATTGCTGCATGAACGCAGCAGTAGTCAAACTCAATGCCCTGACCGATTCTGTTCGGACCGCCGCCCAAAATCATGATTTTGGGCTTGTCGGTATTTACCGCGCTCTTTTCCTTGATATTATATGACGAATAGTAGTACGCCGCGTCCTCTGTACCGCTTACGTGCACGCCCTCCCATTCCTCGGTAATGCCCGCTTTAATTCTCGCGTTTCTGACACTTTCCTCCGATACGCCGAGAATTTGGCTCAAATATCTGTCCGAGAAGCCGTCCTTTTTAGCCGTTTCAAGTATATCGGCGGGCGGAATACTGCCCTTATACGCCTTTAACGCTTCTTCCTCCTCAACGAGTTCTTTCATCTGCTCAAGGAAATAATGCTTGATTTTCGTAAGCTTCCAAAGCTCGTCAACCGTTGCGCCCTTGCGGAGAGCCTCATACATAATAAACTGTCTTTCGCTTGACGGATTGTGGAGCATTTTAAGAAGCTCGGCCTTTGACTTTTCGGCAAAATCCTTTGCGCCGCCCAAGCCGTAGCGTCCCGTTTCAAGGCTTCGTATAGCTTTCTGGAACGCTTCTTTGTAGGTCTTTCCTATGCTCATGACCTCGCCCACGGCGCGCATCTGCGTGCCGAGCTTATCCTGCGCGCCCTTAAATTTCTCAAACGCCCAGCGCGCGAATTTGATTACGACATAGTCGCCGTCGGGATAGTATTTGTCAAGCGTGCCGTACTTGCCGCACGGAATGTCCGACAGATTAAGACCCGATGCGAGCATTGCCGAAACGAGCGCGATAGGGAAGCCCGTAGCCTTTGATGCCAGAGCCGACGAACGCGAGGTACGCGGATTTATTTCGATTACGATAATTCTGCCGTCAGCGGGATTGCGCGCAAACTGTACGTTTGTGCCGCCGATTACTTCAATCGCCTCAACTATTTTATATGCCTGACGCTGCAATTCCTTCTGTACGTCCTCGGGAATTGTAAGCATGGGCGCAGAGCAGAACGAGTCGCCCGTATGTACGCCCAAGGGGTCGATATTTTCAATAAAACATACGGTTATCATATTGTTTGCCGCGTCGCGCACGACCTCCAGTTCAAGCTCCTCCCAGCCGAGAACCGACTCTTCAACCAGAACCTGTCCGACAAGGCTCGCCTGCAAGCCGCGCTCGCAGACTGTTTTTAATTCTTCCGTATTATAGACAAGTCCGCCGCCTGCGCCGCCCATGGTGTACGCGGGACGCAAAACAACGGGGTAGCCGAGCTTATCGGCTATTGCAAGCGCTTCATCCACCGAATACGCAACCTCGCTCCGAGCCATTTCTATGCCGAGCGAGTTCATTGTTTCCTTAAACGCTATTCTGTCCTCGCCGCGGTCAATAGCGTCCACCTGTACGCCTATAACCTCAACGCCGTATTTTTCAAGCACGCCTTCTTTTGCAAGCTCCGAGCACAGATTAAGTCCCGACTGACCGCCCAAATTCGGCAAAAGCGCGTCGGGGCGTTCCTTTTCGATAATCTGCGTGAGTCTTTCGACATTGAGCGGTTCTATGTATGTAACGTCCGCCGTTTCGGGGTCTGTCATAATTGTTGCGGGGTTCGAGTTTACAAGTACGATTTCATAGCCGAGCTTACGAAGCGCCTTGCATGCCTGCGTTCCCGAATAGTCAAACTCGCACGCCTGACCGATTATAATGGGACCCGAACCGATTATCAGAACCTTATGTATGTCCTCTCTTTTTTTCATGTATATTCGTCCTTTCGATATTATTTTTCAATTTTCCTCTAAATTATATTATCTTATATCAGACTAACTTTGTCAAGCGTTATTTGTCATATTTTGCTGAATATTTTTTTACGGTCAGGCATAAAGAAAAAGAACTGCCGCTTTACAGCGGCAGCTCCCTTTGCCCTTACAATCCGTTTATGTATTCATAAACAAATCTATCTCAGCGGGCAAGACCATTATAACGCCCGAAAACCCCATAATCAATAGGTTTTCGCCATGTTTGTGAGGTATTTTTTAAAATTGCCGCAACTGACAGCAAATGTGACATTTATTTTGGATTATAGCTTGATTTTACGGTAAAATGTCACATTTTCTGCCAAAAACGGAAAATGCAGGGCAAATTTATGTAATTTGAATAACGTTTTCACTCAACCGCGTCCGTGAGCATATTATTTTAAGAGAGGAGTGATAAAAAATGCAATACAACAGAGATGCGGCTGTCGAATATGCCAATAAATGGGCTTACGGCAGAAATCCGCGTTATTTTGATTTTGAAGATTTGGGCGGCGACTGCACAAATTTTGCGTCGCAGGTGCTTTACGCTGGCAGCGGAGTGATGAATTATACGCCGATTTACGGCTGGTATTATATATCATTAAACGACAGAGCGCCTGCGTGGACGGGCGTAAACGAGCTTTTCCGCTTCCTCACGACAAACAGGGGAGCGGGACCGCAGGGCAGGCTTGCGCGGCTTAATGAGATTGAGCCCGGGGATATTATTCAGCTTAAATTCAGCAACGATACGGAAGGCTTTGAACATTCGCCTGTTGTCACGGACGTCGGGCTTCACACGCCGCCGACAATTCTCGTGGCTGCTCATTCGTATGACGCCAACTGCCGTCCGCTTTCAAGCTATAATTATGTTGCAATCCGTCCTATTCATATTGTAAACGTCGGCGAATAAAAAATATTGATTTTATAGGATTTTTGTGGTAAAATATATGGGAATATTTATCACGCGCATACAAAGGAGCAACCGATATGAAACGACTGAAATGTTTATTTCCGTTTTTGAAGCCGTACCGATTACAGCTTGCGATAGGGCCGTTTTTCAAGCTGTCGGAGGCGGTGCTTGAAATACTTGTGCCGACGCTTATGGCAATGCTTATCGACAACGGAATAAATGCGGGAAACACGGATTATATTGTAAAAATGGGTATCGCGATGTTTATAATCGTGACCTGCGGAGTGCTGTTTGCATATATCTGCCAGTTCAGTGCGTCTATCGCGTCGCAGGGCTTCGGCACGGATGTGAGAAACGCAATGTATAAGAAAATAACGTCGTTTGCGTTTGCGGATTTTGATAAATTCGGAACATCGTCGCTTATAAACCGTATAACGGTTGATGTAAACCAGCTTCAATCCGCGGTTGCAATGCTTATCCGCCTTGTTATCCGCGCTCCGTTCCTTTGTGTGGGCGGACTTATAATGGCTATGACAATTGATTTGAAGCTGTCGGTTATATTCATGATTGTAATTCCGCTGTTTGTGCTGACGCTTTTTCTCGTCATGTTTAAGGCTGTCCCGCTTTACCAATCGGTTCAAAAAAAGCTCGACAGTCTTACTCTTGTGCTTCGTGAAAATCTCTCGGGCGTGCGCGTAATCCGCGCGTTCGCGGGAACAAAGCGTGAAAAGGAACGTTTTTCAAATTCAAATACCGATTACGAAAAAACGGCAATCCGCGTCGGCAAAATTGCCGCGCTTACAAATCCCGTAACAACGGTAATTATGAATTTGGCGATAATAGCCGTTATTCATTTCGGAGGTATACGCGTGAATACGGGACATCTCACGCAGGGAGAAATAATCGCGTTTATAAATTATATAACGCAGATTTTAAACGCCATGATTATTGTCGCAAACCTTGTAATTCTCTATACAAAAGCGTATGCGTCAGCGATAAGAATAAGCGAGGTTTTGGAGGTTAAGCCGTCGGTTTCGGACGGAAACGGAAAAATAACGCGCGCGGAAAACGCGCCGAAGATTGAGTTTAAGGACGTATCGTTTACTTACAGGGGCAGTAAACTGCCGTCCGTGGATAAAGTGAATTTGAGCATAAATCAGGGCGAAACGGTCGGCGTAATCGGCGGAACTGGCTCGGGAAAAACAACGCTTATAAGCCTTATCCCGCGTTTTTATGACGCTACGGAGGGCGAGGTTTTAATTGACGGCGTGAATGTAAAGGATTTTACGGCAGAACAGTTAAGGCAGGAAATTGCGATAGTTCAGCAGAGAGCCGCGCTGTTTACGGGCACGATTGCCGACAATATGCGCGTGGCAAAGCCTGACGCGACGCCTGACGAGATGAAAAAAGCCGCCGATACGGCGCAGGCGAGCGAGTTTATAAACCGATTTGAGCGCGGATTTGACACGCAGGTTTCCGAGGGCGGAAACAACCTTTCGGGCGGACAGAAACAGCGTCTTACGATTGCGCGCGCGCTTATAAAACAGTCGCCGATTTTGATTTTGGACGACAGCGCGTCCGCGCTCGATTACGCGACAGACGCGGATTTACGGCGCGCAATACGCGAAAATACGGATAATCAGACGGTTATAATAGTTTCGCAGCGCGTAAATTCGGTAAAGGACGCGGATAAGATAATCGTGCTTGACGACGGCGAAATCGTCGGGGAAGGAACGCATGAGGAGCTTGTAAAATCATGCGAAATTTACCGCGAGATATGCTATTCGCAGGAACAGCTCGGAGGTGAGGAAAAATGAGCAAACCGTTAAAAACACTCGGAAAATACATTTTGCGGTACCGTGCGGTTTTGATGTGGCTTATATTTTCCGCGCTCCTTGCCAATATTTTTCTGCTTGCCGCGCCGTATGTGTCGGGACTTGCGATAGATTATATAAAGGGCGAAAACAACGTTGATTTTATAATGGTCTTGAAATTTTCGTCAATCCTTTTGGGCGTGTATCTCATGAACGGACTGTTCACGTGGCTTATGACGGTGCTTACGAACACGCTTTCAAATAAAACAATCGCCGATATACGCCGCGACGCGTTCAATAAAATTTCAACGCTTCCGCTAAGCTTTTTCGACGGTCACTCGCACGGCGACATTATAAGCCGCCTGACGAATGACATTGACTCCGTTTCCGACGGGCTTTTGCAGGGAATTACGCAGTTTTTCTCGGGACTTGTTACGGTTATCGGCTCGCTTGTCATGATGTTTTTGCTGAACGCAAAAATTACCGCATGCGTAATTATAATCACAATTATATGCGTGTTTGTGTCAAAGGCGATAGCGACAAATTCGGGTAAAATGTTCCGCTTGCAGGCTAAAACGGCAGGCGAATTGAACGGCTGTATTTCCGAAAATATCGGCAACTTAAAAGTGGTAAAGGCGTTCGGGTACGAAAAGGGAAGTGAGGCGGTATTCCGTGAAATCAATTCGCGGCTTTACGACTGCGGTCAAAAGGCGCAGTTTTATTCCTCGCTCGTAAACCCGACGACGCGCTATATAAATAATTTAGCGTATATTTCGGTCGGAGTTCTCGGCGGCTTGGCTGCACTCAACGGACATCTGTCGGTCGGAATAATATCGAGCTTTCTTATTTACGCGACGCAGTTCGCAAGACCGATAAACGACATGACGAGCATTTTGACGCAGCTTCAGTCGGCGCAGGCGGCGGCTGCGAGAATTTTCGCGATAAACGACATTGCGTCGGAGGTTTCCGATAAAGACCGTCCCGAATTGCAGCCAAAGGACGGAGCGGTTGAATTTAAAGACGTTGAATTTTCGTATGATAAGAAAACGGAACTGATAAAGGACTTGAATATTTCGGTAAAAGCGGGTCAGCGCGTCGCGATAGTCGGACCTACGGGCGCTGGAAAGACGACAATAGTAAATCTTCTGATGAATTTTTACGACGTTGATAAGGGTAAGATTTTGATTGACGGACAGGCAGCCGACAGCGTAACGCGCGACAGCCTGCGTAAAAATTTCGGCATGGTTTTGCAGGACACATGGCTGTTTTCGGGAACAGTCCGCGAGAATATCGCGTACGGCAAGGAAAACGCGACGGAAGAGGAAATTATAAACGCCGCGAAAGCCGCGTCCGCGCACGGGTTTATAAAGCGTCTGCCGCAGGGGTATGACACAATGATTACCGAGGACGGAGGAAATCTTTCGGGCGGACAGAAACAGCTTTTGACAATCGCCCGCGCAATGCTTTTAGACCCCGATATTCTGATACTTGACGAGGCGACCTCAAATGTCGATACAATGACGGAACAGCGTATTCAAAAGGCGTTTCTCAAAATGATGCAGGGCAGAACGAGCTTCATTATCGCACACCGCCTGTCAACCATAAGAGAGTCCGACTTAATTCTCGTTATGGACAGGGGACGCATAATAGAGCAGGGCACGCATGCGGAGCTGCTCAAAAAGGGCGGATTTTATTATAAGCTGTATAACAGTTAAAAAAAGGGGCATAGCCCCTTTTTTATTTCATCAAAATTTCCGAAAGCGGTTTCATACTGCGATAGGCGAGGCTTTGCAGGTGAGCATGGATATTGCTCCGCTTTTTATGGGCATAGGAATGCACTGTCTGGGCTGCCCCTCGTCGCAGGGCGAGTCAATCGCCGACGCGTGCATGGTTCACGGAGTAGCCCCCGACGAACTGGTTGCAAAAATCAACAATGTATTGGCAGATAAATAAAGTTATTAAGAAAAAAGCTCTGCCAAGACGGCAGGGCTTTTTACGTTTAATTTCTGAGTTGACGGGCGGTAGGAAATTTTTTTGAATTCCTTGGGTAATTATTTTATTTCAAATTGTCAACGGCATACTGAGCTTCTTCGGCTGTGAATTTTTCCCCGTAATCGGAAATAAGCTGGTCGTATATAGCTGACGGTGACATATTCATTGTGGTTTGATAACTTTCAGCTTTTTTCAAAGCATTTTTTTCCCAATCGGCATTTACATTGTCAATAGCATATTGTGCAGCTTCAGTTGAAAATTTTTCGCCGTATTCAGATGTTAATTGGTCGTAAAGACCGGCTTTTGACATATACATGTTGTCACTGTAAGATTGAGCTTTTTTTAAAGCGGAGGTGTATTCTGTCGGGACTTTACTGCTTGTACTGCCTTGAGAGGCTGAAGAAGGTGCCGATTGCTCTGCTGATTTTTCCGGAGTGACCGTTTCAGCGGTAACGGCGGCTGTCGGCGCTGATGTGGCAACGGTTGAGTCAGAACCTGCACAGCCTGCGGCAGATAGCAATAAAGCCATAGTAAGAGCGGTGGTTAATAATTTTTTCATTTTGTTTCTTCCTTTCATTTTTCATTATAAAGATTTTACGCAATCACGGCTTGCGTGTACCGTTTTCCCTTTCCACCCAAATTCACGCATTAAAAAATGCGTGGTAAAATCCATACCACGCATAAAAACGCGGCTTAGATTTTAATGTTACCACACATACTTATACTAATACTACATTTCCAATATAATAGGTTTTATATAGCCCGCATTTTTACGAAAAAAATACAAACATATTATATTAGAAATTTGTAAAAATATACGTAAGACGCAAAAATATGCGTCAAAATATCCAAAGCGGCTATGCGCTTTGAATAGAGCTATAATTTAATTGTAATTAGTATAAATATTGTGGTATCCCATATTTTATCATAAATATTTCCGCTTGTCTATATTTTTAATGAATTTTATTTGCGAAAATACGCACAAAATCCAAAAAAACACTTGAAAAAAGGCGGTAAACAGTGTATAATGTAAAAGATTGCTAAAGCTGCTCGTTTAGCGATACACTACAGAAGGAGGACTTATAGATATGCAAAATGTATTTGATGTTTTGTCGGAACGCGGCTTGATTGCCCAGACGACGCACGAGCAGGAAATCAGAGAATTATTGGGAAAGGAAAAAGTCACGTTCTATATCGGCTTCGACCCGACGGCAGACAGCCTTCATGTAGGACACTTTCTGCAAATGGTGGTTATGCGCCACATGCAGAATTTCGGACACCGTCCCATTGCGCTCGTTGGCGGAGGTACGGGACATATCGGCGACCCGTCGGGCAGAACCGATATGCGTCAGATGATGACGAAGGAAATTATTGACCATAACTGCGAAAAATTTAAACAGCAGCTTTCAAAAATCGTTGATTTTTCGGACGGCAAGGCGATTATGGTAAATAACGCAGACTGGCTTCTTAACCTTAATTATGTTGAATTTCTGCGTGATATAGGCTCATGCTTCTCGGTAAATAAAATGCTTACCGCAGAGTGCTTTAAGCAAAGACTTGAAAAGGGACTGTCGTTCCTTGAATTTAACTATATGCTTATGCAGAGCTACGATTTTCTGATGCTCAACCGCAAATATAACTGTAAAATCGAGCTTGGCGGCGACGACCAGTGGAGTAATATCTTAGGCGGAATTGACCTTTGCCGCAGAAAAGACCAGAAGCAGGTTTACGGTATGACGTTTACGCTTCTCACGAACAGCGAGGGTAAGAAAATGGGTAAAACCGCGTCGGGCGCGGTTTGGCTCGACCCCGAAAAGACAACACCCTACGAGTTTTACCAGTACTGGGTAAACGTGCAGGACGCGGACGTTATAAAATGCCTGAAGCTTCTCACGTTCGTTCCGATGGACGAAATCCGCGAAATGGAAAAGTGGGAGGGACAGGAGCTGAATCAAGCGAAAAAACGCCTTGCATACGAGGTAACGAAGCTTGTTCACGGCGAAGCGGAAGCGGAAAAGGCTAAGGCAACCGCCGAGCAGGTATTCGCGAAAGGCGGAGTTTCCGAGGATATGCCGACAACCGTTATTCCCGACGTTGTGGGAATGGGCGTTCTCGATATGCTCGTTAAAACGGGACTGCTGCCGTCAAAGGGCGAGGCAAGACGCCTTGTTCAGCAGAACGGTCTTACCATAAACGACGCAAAGTACACCGACGTAAACGGTGTTGTAACAGACGATATGATAACAGCCGAAGGAATGATTATTAAGAAGGGCAAAAAGACCTTCCACAGAGTTGTAATTAAATAAGGTTGTAATCAAATAAATAACGAAAGAGGAATTATTTTAAATGGAAAACAAATTTTCGCGCAGACTTAAGCTTTTAAGAATAAAAAGGAGGCTTTCTCAGAAGCAGCTCGCAAATGACATAGGCGTATCAAGAACCACCGTTACAAGCTGGGAGAACGGTCCGCGCACGCCGACAATTCCGACCTTGCGCAGGATTGCGCTGTATTTTAATGTTTCGTCAGATTACTTGGTCGGAAGATGCGACAGCGAAACCAATGTTGTCGCGGTTCCCGCCTCGTCAATGGATTTGTCGAAACTTAATTCGGAAGGACTTGATATGCTTTTTGAATACTACAGATATTTAACAAATGACGACAAGTATCACTCGTAAAACTTCACATTTTTTTACCCTCTTGAATACTATAAAATAAAAAGTATTTAAGGGGGATTTTTTATGCAAAACTATATTATGATTGCCTCCGCGGCGATTATTTTGATAGGGCTCGGAATTATATTCTATGTCCGTCAAAAAAAGTTTAAGCCCAATCCGAATAAATCGGAGCAGGAGGAAAAACTGAATAATGACCTGCGCATATCAGGCTTTGCCTATGAAAAAGACGGCGATTATTTTTACGCGCTTGACAACTGTCCGCAGCGCGCGGCAGGCTACTGCGCCTTGTATGACAGCGGCGCGCCGCTTTTCAATATGATTATGGACTGCGAGCCGATTGAATTTTTCTATGATAAAAAGCACTGGCTTATTGAACTGTGGAAAGGACAATACGGAATTACAACGGGCGCGGAAATCGGCGTTTACAATACTTATGACGGAAAGGTGAAATCGGATAATTTTACAGGTACATTTTATGATGCCGTAACGGACAGGGAAATGCTTGATATGTCGTTTACATTGTATAAAAACGGCATAAAGCTGCTTGAAAGAAGCGGCAGGCATTGGTGGATAACGGCGTTTAAGCTCGGTGAGTTTTCCGAAAAAGCGTCGCTTACCATGAATGTAAAAATCAAGTTCCCGACACGTGAAATGCGCGGCGCGTTTACCGAAGCGCTTATAAGACTCGGCTACAGTCACAGGGAATTTACAGTCCGCAAAAAGACTGTTGAAATTCATTATGGCGCGCCTCATTCAAAGCAGCCCGTATCGCAGGAGGGAATACAGGAAAGCGCGGTTCAGGCTCTTAACAAGACTAACTGCGACGCGTATAATTTGGCGACCTCGAAGTTTTCCGATACGCTTGATAAAATACAGTATCTCGAGTCATTCTTACCCGAATTGTATCATTTTATGATAAATTCGCTATACGGAAAGGGCTTTTACGACCACTTTAAGTGGCTGCTGGATTTAATCAGATGCGATAAGCCGTGTAAACCCGAGCCGCCGTGCAAGCCCGAGCCGCCGTGTAAGCCCGAGCCGCCGTGTGAGCCCGAGCCGCCATGTAAGCCCGAACCGCCGTGTAAGCCCGAGCCACCGTGTGACTGCGAACCCGAGCCGCCGTGTAAACCCGAGCCGCCATGTAAGCCCGAGCCACCGTGTAAGCCCGAGCCGCCGTGTGACTGTGAGCCCGAACCGCCGTGCGAACCCGAGCCGCCGTGTGACTACGAGCCCGAGCCGCCGTGTGACTGCGAACCCGAGCCGCCGTGTGACTGCGAACCCGAGCCGCCATGTAAGCCTGAGCCGCCATGTAAGCCTGAGCCACCGTGTAAGCCTGAGCCGCCGTGTGAGCCCGAGCCGCCGTGTGACTGCGAGCCCGAGCCGCCATGCGAACCGAAACAGGAGTGCAATCACTGTAAAAGCATTTATGAAACGATTTTCGATACGCTCAATGACTGCCGCTGTAAGCGCTACAACATGGAGGACAAATAAAATGAACGCGACGGCGCGGCGGCTGGAGGAGGTATACAGAACCTCGGCGGTTATACCGTTTGACGAAAATTCAAAATTTATTCTGATGAGCGATTGTCACAGAGGGCAGGGAAATACGGGAGATAATTTCCTGCCCAATCAGACACTGCACTTTGACGCGCTTGAATATTATTTCAAGCACGGCTATACATATATCGAGCTCGGCGACGGCGACGAACTGTGGGCAAATCGTAAAATTCAGCCGATTATTTCGGCGCACAGCGATATATTTCAGCTGATGTCAAAAATGTACGACGCAGGACGGCTGTATATGCTTTACGGCAACCACGATATTGTAAAGAAGCGTCAGAAAGTCACAGATTCGGCGTATCGCAGCTTCTACTGCGACACGGACGAATGCAGGCTGTTCCCGAATATTGTCATGAGCGAGGGCTTGATTTTGGAGGACAGCAGAACATGTAAACAAATTCTGCTTGTTCACGGTCATCAGGGAAGCTTTTTAAACGATACGGCATGGAGGACGGCAAGATTTCTTGTCAGGTATTTCTGGAAGCCGCTGGAGCTTGTCGGCTTTAACGCCCCGACTGGCGCGGCAAGAGCGCACAGTAAGAAAGAAATGATTGACAGAAAGCTGTCGGCTTTTGCCAACGACAAAAATATTATGCTTATAGCGGGACATACGCACAGACCCGTTTACCCGAACCCGGGCGAGGGACTGTATTTTAATGACGGAAGCTGCGTCCACCCCCGAAGCATTACGGGTATTGAGATTGTAAACGGTGAAATATCGCTTGTGAAATGGTCTGTTTCATCATGCGAGAAAATAGGACTTTTTGCAGACAGACAGATATTAAACGGACCGAATAAAATTTGTGAATATTAAAAAATGCTGTACCGAAATCGGTACAGCATTTTTGCTTTTATTAGCCCTCAACAATTTTTTGCGTGTCAATCGCAATCATCAATTCCTCGTTTGTCGGGATAACGAGAGTTTTAACGCTTGCGTCGGCAGCTGAAATGTCAACCGTGCCGCGGGTTGAATTTTTCGCTTCGTCAATCTTTATTCCCATGAAGCCGAGACCGTCGACAATAGCCGCGCGGGTTGCCGCGTCGTTTTCGCCGACGCCTGCCGTAAATACAACGGCGTCAACGCCGCCCATAGCCGCCGCGTATGCGCCGACGTACTTTTTAACCTGATACGTGAACATATCAAGCGCGAGCTGCGCTCTCTTGTTGCCCTCGTCCGACGCTGCGGACAAATCTCTGAAGTCTGACGAAACGCCAGAAACGCCCTGAACGCCGCTCTGCTTGTTCATTAGATTGTCAACCTCTTTTGCGCTCATGCCCTTATTTATAAGGTATGTCACAACCGCGGGGTCCATTGAACCCGTTCTTGTACCCATGGGAACGCCGTCAAGCGGAGTAAAGCCCATTGACGTGTCAACGCACTTGCCGCAGTCAACGGCTGAAATTGAAGAGCCGTTGCCGAGATGACAGGTAATAATTTTTAAATCCTCAGGCTTTTTGCCGAGAATTTCAGCGGCTTTTCCCGCAACATACTTGTGGCTTGTTCCGTGGAAGCCGTATTTTCTTATTCTGTCCTTTTCATAGTATTCGTAGGGCAGGGCATACATGAACGCTTTCGCGGGCATTGTCTGATGGAACGCCGTGTCGAATACAGCCACCATAGGCGTATTTGGCATAATCTTTTTGCACGCTTCAATTCCGATAATGTTGGGCGGATTGTGGAGCGGCGCAAGCGGCGTGCACTTTTCGAGCGCCTTCATAACAGCCTCCGTTATCATGCACGAGGAAGCAAATTCCTCCGCGCCGTGGACAACTCTGTGACCTACCGCGCCGATTTCGTCCATTGAGGAGATAACGCCGATTTTCTCGTCAACAAGCGCGTCTATAACCATTTGTATAGCGTCGCCGTGGTCTTTCATCGGCTTTTCGATTTTTGTCTTTTTGTCCTTTGCTATGTTTGTGTGCTGCAAATTTGAGCCTTCAATGCCTATTCTTTCGCATAGACCTTTTGCCATAACCTCGTGACTGTCCATGTTTATAAGCTGGTATTTTAATGATGAGCTTCCCGCATTTATTACTAATATTTTCATTTCTTTGTTCCTTTCTGTTTTAGTTTTGAGCCTGTATAGCAGTAATTGCTATAACTCCTGCAATATCCTCCGCCGAGCAGCCGCGCGACAAGTCGTTTACTGGCTTTGCGATACCTTGTAACATCGGACCGTAAGCCTCCGCCTTCGCAAGTCTTTGTACAAGCTTGTAGCCGATATTTCCCGCATTCAGGTCGGGGAATATCAATACGTTTGCCTTGCCCGCAACGGGTGACGCGGGAGCCTTCTGCTTTGCAACGCTGTCAACAATCGCCGCGTCAAGCTGCAATTCGCCGTCAAGCTTTAATTCGGGTGCTTTTTCCTTTGCAAGCTTTGTCGCTTCCTGAACCTTTGTTACCAAATCGCTCTTTGCGCTGCCATAGGTTGAATATGAAAGCATAGCGACCTTGGGCTCATCGCCTATAAGCTGTCTGTATGAATTAGCCGACGAAATTGCAATTTCCGATAATTCGTCCGCTGTCGGGTCTTGATTAAGTCCGCAGTCGCCGAATATGAATGTACCGTTGTTGCCGTATTCGCAGCCGGGAACATTCATGATAAAGAACGCCGATACAAGCTTTGTGCCGGGGGCTGTCTTTAAAATCTGGAGCGACGGTCTGATTGTGTCGGCTGACGAATGAATCGCGCCCGATACCATACCGTCCGCATCGCCCTGCTTAACCATCATTACCGCGTAATACGACGGGTCTTTAATTGTTTCTGCCGCCTGTTCGGGTGTTACGCCCTTATTTTTTCTAAGCTCATAAAAAGCGTTTGCGTATTCCGCGTTTTTGTCGCTGTTTGCACTGTCAACAACCTTTATTCCCTCAATATCGAGATTTTCAGCCGCCGCGTTAGCCTTTACTTTATCGGGATTGCCGACAAGAATGACTTTCGCGTAGCCCTCTTTTTTTACCGTTGCCGCCGCGCGCAGCGTTCTGATTTCCTCGCCCTCCGCGAGCACGATTGTTTTAATGTCCTTTTTTGCTCTTTCCTTTAGCTGGTCAATAAATGCCATTTTAATACCTCTTTCCTTTTTTTCGGTCACTGCCGATTTTTTATTCTTTTCCTATTATATAATAGGTTTCGTGATTTTTCAAGTACCTAATTCAATATTTTGGGG
>CAZBXN010000018.1:0-20475 GCA_964496015.1 uncultured Lachnospiraceae bacterium
GAGATACAAACAAGAAAAGAAACTTCATGGGTATAATCCGCCTTGAAGTAAAGCCCGCCGATGCGGTAGCGGCTCCGATGGTAAGCGCAAATCCGTATTCAACTGTCGCACTAAAGGCAGACGGCACGGTTTGGACATGGGGCTATAATGTAAACGGTCAGCTTGGTAACGGTACAACTGCCGATTCGCTCACACCTACACAGGTTAAAGGCGGAGATGCAGGCGGTCAGTTCCTGACAAATGTGGTGCAGGTATCGGCAGGCGGTTCGTATGAAAGCGGCAACCGTTACTTCATGCTCGCGCTCCGTGCAGACGGCAGTGTATACGCATGGGGCAATAACACTTACGGTCAGCTCGGTAACGGTGTGACCGGCGGTGACGACATGCTTATGCCTGTACAGGTTAAGGGCGAGGACGGCGAAGGCTACCTGTCTGATATAGTTCAAATCAGCGCGGGTTCAATGTTCGCTATGGCTCTTGACCGTCATGGAAAAGTATATACATGGGGACGTAACGGCTATGGTCAGCTTGGTAATAATACTACTACATGGTCAAATGTTCCGATAAGACCCGAGGGCGGCATGGCATATACCATGTACCTTGAGGACGTTGTACAAATCAGCGCAGGCGGAAGCTGGACCGGCGGCGAAAATGACTTCGCGGCAGTACTGAAGAAAGACGGTTCTGTTATGACATGGGGCCGCGGAATAGATGGTCAGCTTGGAAACGGAGCAAATCCGCAGTATGTTACAACACCGGTACGAGTTAAGGGTCTGGGAGACGAAGAATATCTGAATGAAATTGTTGAAATTGACGCGGGTGGTATCAATGTTGCGGCAGTTTCAACCGATAAGAAGCTTTATACATGGGGCTATAATGCTCAAAGACAGCTTGGCGTTGGTTCAACGGCAAACAATGTTAACATACCTACTGCTGTTAAGACGGACGACAGCACAGAACTTACAAATGTTGTTGAAGCTGCTGCGGGAATGATGCACATGACAGCCCGCACGCTTGACGACAGCGGAAACTCAAAGGTTTATGCTTGGGGCCGCAACGACTACGGCGAGGCAGGAATAGATAATACTAATAATCCGCAGCCTTATGCGGTACAGGTAGTCGGCGGGCTGACAAAGACGCCGTATCTGGAAAATACAAATGATTTATTTGCGGGCGGTTATCATACAGGCGCAATTCAGTCGGATTATTCCGTATGGGATTGGGGTCTGAATGCTAACGGTCAGCTTGGCGACGGCACAATTGACACGAGAAGAGCGCCTGTACAGGTAGTTTCCGAAAAAGGTCAGCCGCAGCTTAATATGACGAGCGCGAAGCTGTCAAGAGACGGCGTGGAAAAGGATATGGCTATCCACTACGACACGTTAAGACAGATTGACAACAATAAGACCTTTACGGCTATTCAAGAGGGCGACATCTTGGCAATCGACAAGAGCAAAGTTACGGGCGTTGCATCCTTCAACCTGTTGAAGGAAACCTCATATGCGCCTGACGGCTTGAAGTTCCGTTCAATGGATGAAAGTGTTGCAACGGTTGGCGAAACCTCCGGAGAGGTTACGGCTGTCGGTACAGGTATAACATATATTATAGTAGAAGACGCAACGGGAGCGGAAGGCTTCTTCAAGCTTAACGTTACGCCGAAGAACGCGAATTATATCGCATATCCCGAGGTTCGTGCGGGCGTTGCGCATACGGTTGCTCTAAAGGCAGACGGTACTGTCTGGGCTTGGGGCTACAATGGTCACGGCGAGCTTGGAAACGGAACGATAGGCGGACAGTACGACCAGCCCACGCAGGTATTGATTAAAGAAAATCAGCTTAACCCCGATTCGGGCAATATTCCGCTGACAAACGTAATAAAGATTGATGCGGGAGCATACCATACTCTGGCTCTTACACAGAACGGTCAGATTTACGCATGGGGCTGGGGAATTTACGGTTCACTCGGTGATGGTCTAACAAATGACCATTCAACGGGAGTTGCTCTGAAGGTTGTTGGTGAAGCGTACAGCAATACTAATGCAAATGTATTCTTAGGTGACGCTAATGACCAGCATACAATTGTTGACATTGCGGCAGCAGGCTATAGCAATTATGCTTCATATTCAATGGCTCTTGATATTGAGGGCAATGTATTCACATGGGGCAGAAACTATACCCGTTCGATAGAACCGCAGGATAATAACTATAACATTTCAAGAGGCGTTCCTTCGAATATCTCGAAGGCGAACTCCATGCTTAACGGCGCGGTATCGGTTGTAAGCGACGCGATAGGTCATACGGCGCATGTGCTTCGCGCAGACGGTCAGGTTGTTTCGTGGGGCTTCAACAGATATGGAACATTTGGTAATAACAGCACTTCTGAAACAGGTCCGACCTCTCAGGCTAATCTGAACGGCAAGAGAGCCGTATTCCTGAAAGGCGGCTGGCATAACGCAGGCGTTATCACAACGGACGGCGCTGTGATGATGTGGGGTTATGCTGACCACGGCGCGCTTGGCGACGGTAACAAAGGAAATATTATTGTTCCGACGCTTGTTTCGAAGTACAGCAAGCAGAAATATGAGGAGCAGCTTGATAAAATGGTACTGAGCGAAGAAGCTGACGCAAGCAGCGATATTACGCTCAGAGAAGTATCGGCTATTCTCACAACGAAGAACACCGCCGAAACAGGCGAAACGCCGAAGGTTGTAGGTGTAAAGAGCGACGATACTCAAGAGGGTATTGAAGCGATTTACGATATTGAATTGCCGCTTGGCGCATTAACAGCTAAGCCGGTTGTATTTGCCACGGAGAAAAATGCGACGGTTCAGTTCTTCGGAACAGATATGGAAAACCTTGAGGGAAGCAAATTCTCAGAAGGTGAAACAGAAAATTACGAGGGCGCAAGCCTTAATACATATAATGTAACTCCGACAGATAACAATAAGGTAGAGCAGCTTGTTAAGGTACGCGTTGTAGCTGCAGACGGCAACAATGCGGGCAACTATCTGATAAGAATTACAAATCATCCGTCAGAAACAAGGACGGCAGTACCTGTACAGCTTGACATGTCGTCATCATCAGTTGTTACAATGACAGACGGCAGAGTACGCACGTCAGGTCCGGCGAACCACTATGCTCTCGGACGCGGCACGACTGTACCGTTCGGCACAATTGACTTTGTTAACGCGGGAAGCTCGGGCAAGGCAAATGAACTTCTTGAAGATATAATCTTTGCTTCAACTTCTAACGGTGAAAGAGCGTCAACTTATGCAATTAAAGAAAACGGAAGTATCTGGTCTTGGGGTGACGACTATCACTTCCAGCTTGGCGACGGCGCGCCCGGTAAGAACCAGGCAGAGCCTGTCAGAGTCGGCGCATCATACCTGACAATGAGCAAGTATCTCTACTCATTAAAGGTAGAAGGTAAGAGCGAACCTCTTACAAAACCGACAGTAAACTCCTTCAATGTGTTTGACAGCGGTTCGGGAGAAGAAACAACTGTTGATTTGAAGTGGCAGACTTATGACGGCAAGAATGATATAGTAGAAATAGAAATAGACGAAACCACAAAAGATGCTAAGCTTAAGCCTGTAGGCGTAGGTACAACATATGTAATAGTATCTGTTGCAAACGACCCGCTGACGACAGGTCTTGTAAAGGTAGAGGTTCGTCCGTCAGACACAACGGTAGGCGGCACAGACAAGAGTATTGCATATCCGCAGGTTGCGGCAGGTACAGACTTTACGGTTGCCTTAAAGGCAGACGGAACAGTCTGGACTTGGGGTTCAAACGCTTACGGACAGCTTGGTAACGGCAAATTTAACGGCAGCGTTGTATATCCCGAAAAGATAAAAGATTTAAGCAATGTTGTTAAGATTGCGGCTTCGGGCAGATTTGCGGCAGCCCTTAAGGCAGACGGAACAGTCTGGACTTGGGGACGTAATAACCAGGGTCAGCTTGGCGACGGCACAACAGAAAACAGAAATAAGCCTGTTCAGGTTGTAAAGGGTGTTCAGAATGCAGACAATGCAGAAAAGACACATCTTGAAAATATCGTTGCAATTGCAGCAGGCGGCTTAAACGATGATTACGGTTACACGGTAGCTGTTTCGGGCGACGGCTTCGTTTACGGCTTCGGCGCAAACGAATATAAGCAGCTTACCACCGAAAATACAAGAAACTACACAACGCCTGTGATTTCACCCGCAAAGAATGTAGTTGACGTAAAAGCGGGCAAGGGCGCGACTGTATATAATCTGACTTCAAACGGCACATTGAACGCTTTTGGCAGAAATGAAGTGTATGAGTACGGTACCGGCGGAAGGTCGGGTTCAGTGCTTACAATGGTACCGCTTTCCGACCGTGTAATGGCTATCGGCGCGGGTAACCAGAACGGTATGGCTGTAACATACGCGCTTGATGCAAGCAGCAAACCGCATACCGAAACGTATGCTTGGGGTAATAACGCAAACTTTGCAATATCGCCTCAGAATGCGTCACAGCTCAGAATTCCGACTTTGATGACGGGACGCAAGGATGTTGCGCTTCTCGGCGGCGGCGACAGTGTTTACACAATTGATAAGGACAGACAGCTTAAGATTTCGGGTCTTGGCACAAGCGGTCAGCTTGCAAACAGCAAGTATGAGGACACGACATCTCTTGAACCGTTCTCGAAGTTTAATAAGAATAACGGTACAACCGCAGATGACGCAATCGCAGCAGCATCGGCTGTAGGCGGTACGCATTCGCTGTATATTGATAAGCAGGGTAACGTATGGAGCACGGGTAACAATACGTCTTCGCAGCTTGCCCTTCAAAATGCGGGCGACTCCATTAACGAGGCGCAGATGATAGGCGGCGAGCCTACGGTTATACTTGACAAGAGAGAAATCCTCGCAGTAGAGAAAAAGAGTACAAACGAGCTTAACACAGCGCTTAAAATTGCGGGTAAGTTCAATGTATTCAAGGCAGAGGACGAACAGGTTAACTATACAAAGACATATTCAATCTGGGATCCGTCAGTTGCAACGATTGACGAGAACACAGGAGAAATTACAGGTGTATCTGTAGGTCAGACCTATGCTGTAATCAGTATCAAGGACGGCGAAAACGTAATCAATACCCAGCACGTTCTTGTATCGGTAGTACCTGACGTATTAGACGGCGAAAAGCCTTATGTAACATTCCCGCAGGTTGAAGCGGGTCAGACGCATACAATCGCTTTGAAGGCTGACGGTACTGTCTGGGCTTGGGGTAATAACTCCGTAGGACAGTTAGGCTTAGGCTATACGGGCGGTATGGAAACCATGCCTCAGCAGGTAATGGATAATGTTAAGAAGATTGCCGTAGGCGATAATTTCGTAATGGCTCTTGACTTTGACGGACACCTCTGGACATGGGGAGCTAACAACTACGGTCAGCTCGGTCAGGGTGTTGCTACAAATGTACAGGTTAACACACCGACACTTGTTCAGTCGTTCATCGACAGCAACCTGCTTGTAACGGATATTTCGGCAGGCGGCTACGGCGGCGACGAGTTTGCGCTTGCAATCGTTGATACAATGGACGTATACGGTTGGGGCAAGAACTATTCAAGACAGGTTGCGAACGTAGGAACAAACTACTATCTCGCTCCTGTAAATACGGGCGTATCAAGAGCCGTTCAGGTTGCAGCGGGACGCGACGCAACAAGCTACGCGCTCACGGAAACAGGCAGAGTATACGCTTGGGGCAATAACAGCTATATGGAACATGGAACGAAAGACCATGCTTCATCGAATATTGCAAAATCTCAGACGTCAATTTCCGATAAAGTTGTTGCGATAGCGGCAGGTTACAGAAGCGGCTTCGCAATAACGGAGAAAAAGGATTTCTATGTCTGGGGTAAGAATGTAAATCACGAATTAGGCGTTGAAAATACAGACGGAATGCCTATGAGAAACCCCGACACGAAGCTTAAAAATATTGTTCGTGTAAGCGGCGCGCAGTCAACCTTTGCAATAAAGGATAAGTCAAAGGAACTGTTCGCGACGGGATTAAATACAGATAATATGCTCGGCGTAGGCGAAACAGGAACACAGAGTCAGTTTAAGAATGTAAAGGCTGATGATGAAAACGACTTCACAGGCGTTATATGGGCAGACGCAAGCAATACAGGCTCGCATTCAACAGCAATCAGATATAACGGCGATGTTTATACCTGGGGTCAGGGCTCGCAGGGTCAGCTTGGCAACGGAACATTCGGAACAAGCAATTACCCGACGCCCGCAGGCGCTAAGCAGATAAGAATTGACGGAATTTCAAATAATAAGCTTCTTACATACGTAAACGGTCCTAAGAGAAGCTTTGTGCCGGAAATTGTTTCGGGCTTCAACGTATTCAAGGACAACATCTCGAAGGTAGGAAACTTCAAGGTTGTATCAACAAACGAAAATGTTGTAACAGTATCTGAGGATAATACAAACACGCTTAATTTTGTAGGCGTTGGTGAAGCTAAGATTGTTGTTGCGGACGCAGACATCAATTTATACACACTAATAACAATTAAGGTTCTTCCCGAGTCCTATAAGGATACCTTTACGTCAAGCGGTACAACAGCATCATTCCCGAAGGTAACAACGGGCGCTCACTTCTCAATGGCGCTGAAGGCAGACGGAACAGTCTGGACTTGGGGCAGCAACGACTGGGGTCAGCTCGGTATAAATGACACAACAAAGGGATATTCGGGCTCACCCGTACAGGTTAAGCTGGCGGACGGTTCGGATATGACAGATGTTGTTGATATTGCGGCAGGCTCATTTACGGCATACGCTCTTACAAGAGACGGCAGCTTATACGCATGGGGACGCAATGCTTACGGCGCGCTCGGTATCGGAACAAACAGCGATTACGGTCAGCAGACGCCTGTAAAGGTTAAGAGCGTTGACGGAAATACATACCTCGGCGACGGCTTCACAAGCCCGATTGTCAGCATAGCGGCGGCACCTTACGGCGCAATGGCTATCCTTGAAAACGGCTCGGCTTACGCATGGGGACGCAATGACTATGGCAATCTCGGTATCAATTCGGGCTACAGCCTGCTTCCGAGAAAGGTTGTCGGAGTAAACAACGCTATTGAAGCGCAGATGGGAACATACACCTCCGCAATCCTTAATAAGGATGCAACGGTTATGACTGTCGGTTATAACTATTACGGTGAAGGCGGCGTAGGTCACAGAGGAAATTACGGTCTTGTTCAAACTGTTCAGAAGTCCGCAGAAGGCGGCGCTCTGAAGGGTGTAGTTGATATTGGCTTTGGTGAGCATCACGGCGCGTATACAACCTTTGAGCTTAATGACAACGCGAAAAACCAGGGTGTTCTGGGCGCGGCTGCGTTCGACAACTATTCATATATGACAGGCTGGAACGGTGAAGGCGCTGCCGGAATAGGCACGACTAATCCGAACGTAAATACATATCCTGTACGCACTCTTAAAAAGACTGCGACTAAGGAAGATGGAATAGTTATAGAGCCCGAAGAGCCTCTGACAGGTATTTCAAAGATTGCGACGGGCTACAGAATTCATGCCGCACTGACAAACGATGAAAAGGGCGAAGTCTATACATGGGGCTACAATAACCTCGGTCAGATTGGTAACGGTGTAGTCGGCGGTCTGGCAACATTACCGGTTAATGTTAAAGAAAACAGCAGCGGTACAGCGAACTTATCGAATATTATGTCGGTTGAAAGTACAACCTACAGCTCGCATATTATCGCAGCATCTAAGGAAGGCGGCGTATTTGTCTGGGGACTTAACGACGGCTATCAGCTCGGCGACCAGACAAATGTCAACAGTCCGTATCCTGTTGTTGTAGGCAGCAGTCCGATTGAAATTGACCAATCGACAATATTTATTGACCTTACAACAGGTGTAGACTCAGTAGACGTTACGGCAAGCACGACATCTCAGCCGTTCTCGCTGTTCGACACTGCAACGGGTCAGACAAGCAGCATCTCATGGACGGTTCTTGACCCTGAAATAGCTGAGATTTCAAACAACCCCGAAACCGTTACAAGCGGCGGCGTAACCTCAAATCTTGCTACAGTTCACGGCTTGAAAGAGGGTACAACCGTTATTATAGCGACGGATTCGCTTACGGGCAAGACGGTTGCGGCTCGCATAAGAGTATCAAAGGGCGTTGCAAATCCGAAGATTGTAATCGGCAACGACTTCGCAATCGCGCTGAAATCAGACGGTACAATCTGGAGCTGGGGCTCGAACGATTACGGTAAGACAGGTACGGGCGTTTCAACCGCAAAGGTAGCTTCGCCGACACAGATTAAGTCTTACTACAATAACGGTAAAAACGGCGAGTTGTTTGACTTCGACGAGCATACTCCGATAGTTGACATAGCGGCGGCAAACAACCATGCAATCGCGCTTGATAAGAACGGCAAGATTTATACATGGGGTTACAACGGCTATGGTCAGCTTGGCTTTAACTACTATACAGTAAATTATGCAAGAACACCGATACAGGTAACAGATCTTGCAAAGGAAACTATTGTTGCAATTGCAGCAGGCGGAGACCATACCCTTGCATTGGCATCAAACGGTCAGGTTTACGCGTTTGGTAAGGATACAAGAGGTCAGCTTGGCAATAATACAACTAACGGCAACCAGAACTATACACCGACAGTAATGAGCGGCGTAAACGGTAACGGAACGCTTCAGGGCGTTATTGATATAGCCGCAGGCGCTGAACATTCGATTATGCTTCTTGGAAACAAGACGGTATGGGCTGTCGGCGATAACAAATATTATGAGCTCGGCTCAGAACAGCTTGAAAACTCAAATGATTATATACCAACAGTTGTAGAGATTCCGACTCCGGAGGATAAGAAAAACCATGTTATTAAGATAACGGCGGGCGGATATAACTCAGCTTATGTTACAATAAACAGAGAAGCTTATGTATGGGGTAATAATCAGTATTATCAGGCTCTTGACGATGGCTTGGGCGATAATATTGCAGAGCCGCATAAGATTATATTCCGTGACAGCGATAATACTGTTGACGATATTGTAATCGGCGGAATGAATACAGAATCGTCGGATGTAAAAGTTCATCTGGCTGTTAAGACGCGCAATGAAGAAATCTATACATGGGGCTATGGCAGAAACGGTCAGATTGGTAACGGCAGTCAGCCGGATAAGCAGAGCTCGGCAGAAAAGATTTCAGTAGCGGGCAGCAGCAGGATTTGGGGTATTGCCGCAGGCGGCACAAATACTTCGGTAATCTTGGGCGACGGCGTAAATGACGGATATGTTTATACATGGGGTTCAAGTGATAAGGGACAGATCGGTAACGGAACGGCAGGTCAGACCGGCGGTGGTCAGACGAACGAACTTGATCCGACAAAAACAGGAGACGATTATATCTCACTTGACAGATATAATGTAACACTTCACTTGAATGAAACAGAAACAGTAAAGCCTGTATATAATAAGTTCTTCAATGTAAAGAAGAATACAAATCCGGACGCAAGTTTCACATTGTCGTCAATGGATGATTCTGTAGCTTCGGTAAGCGGTTATACAATTAACCCGCAGTCGAGAGGCACCACACAGGTATTGGTACGCAGTGACAATAATACTCAGGCAATTGTAGAAGTAACTGTAATTGACAATGACTTTAAGGCAATGCCGCAGATTGCGTCAGGCAATGGCTACACAATTGCTCTTGATAAGGACGGAAAGGTTTATACATGGGGCTATAACGCCGCAGGTCAGCTTGGCGATGGCAGCACAGAAAACCGCATTATTCCGCAGGATATAACTTTTGATTTTGCTAACCCGAACAATTATATTACTAAGATTGCAACGGGCAGCGGAACAAGATATAACAGAACAGAGACAGGTCATACCATAGCTTTGGATAATACACATAAGGTATGGACTTGGGGTTCAAATGATTACGGACAGCTTGGTACAGGAGACAGAACTGCATCGTCAAAGCCTGTTGAGGTAGTGCTTCCGGACGGTGTTGAACCTGTTGATATTGCCGCAGGTGAAAGAACAAGTTACGCGATTGATAAGAACGGCGACATCTACGCATGGGGCAACAAAGATGTGAACAGCGGTTATGGCTTAACTCCGATTAAGCTTGACTTGTTCACAAGAATAATTGAAATATCAGGAAACTATGCACTAAAGGCAGACGGAACAGTCTGGAACGTTCCTTCGGCTAACGGCACGGATGCAATCGTTAAGAAGAACCGTGAAAACGACCCTGTAAGATTTGTAAAGCTTTCGTCAAATAACCACTTTAGCGTGGCTCCGCAGGACGACCCGTCGGCTTCGCATACATTGCTTATTTCTACAGATAAGAAGCTGTATGTATTTGGTGAAAATCTGAACAATGAGCTCGGTATAGTTGACAGCGAGCTTCCGTCAGATACGAATGACTTTATTGAAAATACGGCTATAACCAATGTAAAAGATGTAGCGGCAGGAAACGGCTACAGCGTTGCTATAACCGAGGACGGCACTGTATATTCATGGGGTAATAACAAGCCTTATTATCAGGCAGGTCAGTCAGTAAGAAAGAATTACGAAACACCGACAAAGGTTTGGTATCCGACAGAGGCGGCAATGATTATCATTGCAGACGCGGGTATGGATCATACTGTAACGGTTGACAGTGAAGGTTACATCTGGAGCTTCGGCGCGAACATGTTCAGTCAGCTCGGAAACCAGGATAATGCTAATTCATACAGACCTGTAATTGCAGGTAAGATGCAGCTCAGAGTTAAGCCGCAGGTTATCCGCATCGACGAAACAGCAACCCTTGACGTAACAAAGGGCGATATAGCGGCAGGCGGCAAGAACAAGGCTCTCGAGGTATCGGTGGCTGAGTATCTGAACCTGTTCGGCAAGACAACACCGGGCAACAACGAATATGAAGTTGAGTCGCTTAATGAAGATATTGTTGAAGTAAGCGTTGACGAAAACAACAAGAAGCATATTATCAGAGGTCTTGCAGAAGGCAGAGCTATGCTTAAGCTTACAACGGCAGCATCGCAGACAATCGGATATGTAACGGTTTACGTTGGTCAGAACGGCGGTATCATTCCTATGGTAGACGGCGGCGACGGACACAGCGTTGCATTGAAGGCAGACGGAACAGTCTGGACCTGGGGTAACAACGAGGCAGGTCAGCTTGGCTACTCAACGCCTGAGAATATAAGCGGACAGACTATTAAGGTCGCGCTTCCAAATGACGAAAAGGCGGTAATGGTAGCGGCAGGCGCATCACATACGCTTGCAGTCGGCATGGACGGCAAGGTTTATTCATGGGGCTCGAACGAATTCGGTCAGCTTGGACAGAATGAGAGCGACAGACTTGCATCGGATATAGGTACGGTTAAGAAAGAAAACGGCGAGGAGCTTGAAGAAGCTGTAAACGTAACGACACACGAAAATACTTCGTATGTTCTTCTTGCCGACGGCACAGTATGGGCATTCGGTAACGAATTTAATAAGAAATACTACGCAGTTCCCGTGAACGGTTTGTCGGGTATTCTCCAGATAAGCGGCAACTACGCTCTAAGCGTAAGCGGCGAAGTTTGGAAGATGAATAACGGCACACTTCCGACAAAGGTAATGGGCTATAAGGATAAGGACGGCAACGAGATTGCAATATTGAAGATTGCTCACGGCTCAGACCACTTGCTTGCTCTTGATGCAAACCATAACGTATGGGCAGTAGGCTCAAATAACAGAGGTCAGCTGGGACAGAATGATGTTAAGAACTCGGATGTTCCTGTTAAGGTACTGAAGGGTGAACAGCCGTCCACAGATACAGAAGCTCCTGAGAAATATCTTGCAAGAGTTACAGATATTTCAGCAGACAGATTTGTATCGGCAGCAGTAGACGCTGACGGTAATGTCTACAGATGGGGCGCGAACGAGTACGGTCAGCTTGGCGTAGGCGATATGGCAGGAGACAGACTTGTACCGGCAAAGGTTATTAAGACCACAGAAAGCCTCAAATTTGAGCTTGTATCAGGCGGAACATATCATCAGATGGCGGTTGACGAAAACGGTAATGTTTGGACAGCCGGTAATAACGACAGCAGCCAGCTTGGTGACGGAACGCAGATTACAAAAGATATACCGATTATGGTAGGCGGCAATGAAGTTGTCATCTATGATAACGGTAAGGCTCTTTACGGAACGCTTTACATGGAAACGGGCGAAGAGAAAACACTTACAGCAGGATTTAACGTATTCAATTTGTACGGAATTCTTCCTGTTAACAAGTTTGAATTCGTTCCGAACGATGAAAGCATTATAACAACAAACAGAGATACAGGTCTTGTAACTGCGCTTAAGGCAGGAACAGCATTTATCTCAGTAACAGAAAATACATACAGCAAGAAGAGCGCTTATATCAGAGTTGAAGTTTCGGACAACAATGTCGGCTTCAAACCGAAGGCGGTTACAAAGGGTAACCATGCAATGGCGCTCAAGTCAGACGGAACAATCTGGGCATGGGGAATTAACACTAAGGGTCAGCTTGGTAATAATTCAACAGCTCCGGTTGACGACCCTGTAAATGTAACTCCGAGCGGCTTGACATTCAAGGATATTGCCGTAGGAGACGAGTTCTCGCTTGCTGTAGCTTCTGACGGAACAGTCTGGTCAGCTGGAAGCAATCAGTATAACCAGCTTGGTGTTGCGCGTACATCAGTATTGACACGCACCGGCTTTGAGAAGATTGAAGGTCTTGAGAAGATTGTTCAGATTGCGGCAGGCTACTCCTTCGGCTTAGCTCTTGACGAATACGGATATGTATGGTCATGGGGAAGCAATAACAAGGGTCAGCTTGGTATAGGCAATATCGGATCAGAATCCGCAAAACCGCAGAGAATTTCTGTAATAGATAATGTAACTTCAATTTCAGCAGGTTACGAAAGCGCATTACTGCTTCGTTCAAACGGAACAATGTGGGCAATCGGCGCTGACCAGAACCAGCAGTCAGGTCTTGATTATTCATCAACCGCTTTGTGGACACCTACAGAGGTAAGAGGTGTTGGTGGATTAGTTGAGGTTGCATCAGGTACAGATCACAGCTTGGCGCTTGCATTTGATACAACTGTTTATGGTGCAGGCAATAATGACAAGGGTCAGACAGGCGAGGTTTCAAGAGCAGGAACATCACTTAAGCCTGTAATGACAGCTGCATCTGATATAGCAGCGGGTAATAAGTACAGCCATATTTTAAGCAGAGCGGGCGAAATATATGTATGCGGTTATAATGAAACAGCAGGTCAGCTCGGTCTTGGCGATAAGGACAACAGACCGGTTCCGGTTAGAAATGAACTTATCAAAAACTTAGATATAAGAGGTATGAGCATTGGTAATGAATATTCATTATTCTATACCAAGGATGGATACGTATATGGTTACGGTGATTACTCTCTTGGAGAAAAGGTAGACAGAAATGAAACAAAGAGTTATGTTCCCGTACTCATAGGCGAGAGAACAGAACTGATTTCAAAGTATGACATAACGCTTCGCGTTAAAGAAGAGGAAACTCTTGATACATTCTCAGGTGACAAGTTTAATCTGTTAACAAATGATACAAATACAGACTCTATAAGCTTCACAAGCAAGAATGACGCTATCGCAGATGTAGATTCAACAGGCAAGATAATTGCGAATAAGATTGGTATTACACAGATAGTTGTTACAAAGGGCGACTTGAAGTCAGTCTGCACAGTTCACGTAATCGGCGAGGATTCAAAGGTTGCTCCGATGATTTCGGCAGGTAACGCACACGTTATTGCACTGAAAGCAGACGGAACAGTTTGGTCATGGGGTTACAATACTTCGGGTCAGCTTGGTAACGGCGGAGTATCGAGCTCGTTTGAACCGATTAACGTAGAAACACTTAACAATAAAGACATTATAGCTGTTTATGCAGGTGACTTCCACTCGGTTGCACTGTCGCGCAGCGGCGACGTATATGTATGGGGAAGCAACTCCAGAGGTCAGCTCGGTCTTGGCTCCGGTGTAAGCTCTGTATCAATACCGCAGAAGCTTTCGGGAGTTCCGAAGATTACATCAATTTCGGGCGGCTCTGAGCATACTATGCTTCTCGGCGCTGACGGCTATGTTTACAGCATGGGCAGCAATGAAAAGGGTCAGCTTGGCGACCCGACTGTTAAGACAATGTCAAACGTACCTGTAGTTGCACAGGGTCTTAACAAGGTTATAAGCCTGAGCATAGGCGCGGGCGGCAACTCCTCAAAGGCAGTACGTTATGACGGAACTGTATGGGGCTGGGGCGATAACGGCGCTTATCAGGTTGATAAAGAAAATAACCCGAAATATGAAAGACCGAAGAAGATTGACCTTGGCAAAGAATTTAACGGTAAGGTTATAAGAACATACGACGGTCTGAATCACGTCGTTGCGCTTCTGAATAACGGCAGAGTAATTTCGTGGGGTTATAATGACGAAGGACAGCTTGGTCAGAACAGCTCAGATACAACGGGCTATCATTCTCCCAATTATGTTGACGTATTTGACAGCAATGACAACTATGCAGTTGACATCGCAGTCGGAGCTAAACATAATCTTGCCATAACTGCCGACGGCAAAGTATGGGCATGGGGAAGCGGCGACCAGGGACGTCTTGGTACAGATGATTACAACGACCGTATTTCACCTGTACGCGTAGAAGTAAAAGAAGACCCGAGCCTTGCAATGGATATTGCAACAGGCGGCGCGTCTTCGTACATAGTTCTTGAAAACGGCTTCGTTTACAGCTTCGGTCAGAACAACCATGGTCAGCTTGGTAACAGCCACGCGGGCGAGAACCCGGCGGCTTGGAAACCAAACACATATAATCCTTCGGATCAGGACGAAGCAGAGCCGGTACTTGTAACAGGCAAGAACATGAAGGTTAAGCCGGAGAGCATTAAGCTGTTCAAGGGTAACTCGCAGAAGGTAGAAGTATCCTTCAACAGATTTAACCTTCTGACAGACGACGCAGACCTCGGCAACACTTATGAATGGACAGTAGGCGATACAGAGCTTGACCCCGAGGGCGTACCTCCGATTATCAAGGAAACAATCGTTTATGCTGATGCAGACGGTGTTGTACACGGCAGAGAGCTTGGTTCGGCAACCGTCACGGTTACAGACAAGAGAACGGATACTAAGCGCAACATCTTTGTTGAGGTAGTAGACCCGGGCAAGTATCATCTTGAAAAGATAAGTTATGATGATTCGCCGCTTGACAGCACCGTTCTGAAGGCGGCAATCGAAAAGAACTTCCTTGACGGCGACGAGTATACGGTAACGAAGAACGAATTCGGAACAGACGTATATACGATTAACGATCCTCTTGTAGACATCTATTCAGGTTCGGTTAAGACCGCAGACCCCGCGGCAGAAACCGTAACGGTAAGAGTTAAGAGCACTATCGAAAAAGATGTCATAACAATGGTTAATAAGGACGGCTCGCCCGCTATGCAGGCGGACGGCGTAACGCCTATTACAGGCAAGCTGTTAAAGAGAGAGGCCGACGGAACAACAAATCTTGACGGTACAAGAGAAGAATTCTTAGGCTACTATGAATTTAAGAATGTTCCTATAAGTCAGCTTGAAGATAACTATTACTTCCACTTCCTGAATACGGATACAAATCCGTATGACGCGGTATTTAAGGCACATACAATAAGATTCTCAACGGATGCTGATATTAAGAAGATTAAGATTGGAGAAATCGATACAGAGGATCCGGTTGATTATCTTGATCCTGAAAACCATCAGGTACTTGGTGATGCGGCAACGAGCGATCTAATCAGAAACGCTATTCAGATAGGCGAATCGGGCGATTATTACGCTATCATTAAGGAAACAGACAACAAGCCGACAGATAGAGAACTTTACATCTATGTACAGGCTCATATTGCGGCTCAGTCAATGGATGTTGCAGGTCCTACAGTCAACAGTGATCATGCGGATGACCAGAAGCATGAGACATACTATGACGTTCAGAAGGTAATAATGAAAGCAGACGAGTCTTCCAAGACCGTAGCTATTAAGATTACAGCTCAGGATGGCAGCCAGAAGGATCATACGCTGTACATTTACAGACAGTCTGAGGCTACAATGATTCAGTCGCCTATAAAGGTAGAGATTAAGGACGAAAATGGCAAAGTCAAAGCGACATATCCTGCTTATGTGAAGAATGCGGACGACTCGCAGAATTACGAGGTTGTTATTCCTGCAGGCGCAGCGGATAAGGTTAACATCATAACAACTCCTGTATTAAAAGATGTTGCGGTTGTAACATATAATCCGTACTCGTCGGCTAATAGTTCAAAGACAGCCGAAAAGGCGGGAGAATTTACATACGAAGACTTTGTTCTTGATTCAGATGCTGAAAAGAACAAGACAGATATTGTTCTTTCGGCAGACCTCTTAAAGGGCGCTCCGTACACGCTTACAATTATCATGGTTGATCCCGAAAACGATCCGTTCGTATCGGTTAACAGCGGCGCAGGCATTCAGCCGATAACCGTAACCGAGGACGAAACCGAAAAGATTGTTTATGAGTACGTGGTAGGCGATGATGATGAAAAGGCAAAAGTAACGGTAACAACCGCTATCGCTAACGCTCAGGTAAGAATTAACAACGGCACGTCATATCCGTACACAAGCACAGAAGAAGTTACTCTTAACATCGGCGCAAACGGCTACATGGACGTTCCGCTGAGTGTAATAGACGGTATAACAACAAAGAACTATACTTTAAGACTTTATAAAGAGTCGGCTGACGCGCGCCTCGAAAGACTTATTGTTGACGAACTGTTGAAGACAGGTATCGGCGAAAATTATAAGGTTGAGCGCGACAAGTCAGGCAAGTATATTGTAAAGGTTAAGAACAGCGTTGAGGGCGTAAGAGTAAATGCTATTGCGGCTCAGCCAAACGCTCAGGTAGGCATAGACACAGATAAGGATAAGGCTAAGGAAGAGTCAAAGAACAACACAGGCTTCTGGTCGAATAATGCTACCGAAAATGTTCAGCTTGTAGGCGATACCACAACGGTATATATTGCGGTAACGCCGAGCGGCGCAGGCTACAAGCAGGGCGTATATCAGCTTGATATTGTTAAGATGTCGGGTAACACCTCGCTTAAGGTAACTTACGGCGGCGAAGAACATGTACTTTCACTGAATGAACATGGTCAGTACGAATATACGCTTCCCGCATCAGAGGACGGCACAGACAATACAACCCAGAAGCTTCGCGCAGAGGGCGTAACAGGTATCGGCGAGTCCATGACCTCCGATAAGAACATAAAGGTTACAATCTCCGAGAATGGAACGCATGCGATAGCTGAAGGAGCTACAAATGTTGATGAAAAAGACGTTAAGGCATCAGAAACCCCGACAAAGGTATATATCCATGTTGAGGCTGAGGACGGCTCGCCGTGGACATATGAAGTTCTGCTCAACAAGCTGCCCGAAACTGACAGCATAACATCTGTAACTCTTACAGATAACGAAGCTCCGACAACATATAAAGAGCTTATTAAGACTTATAACGGTCAGGCTCCGTATTCGGATGACGGAATAGTAGTATATGTTTATACTTCGGACGCACGTTCAAAGGTTGCGATAGGCAAAAAGACAGCGGGCGAATACCAGCTGCCCGAGCCGATTGACCCTGACGACCCGCTGGCGGGCGGTAAGGTTAGATTTGTCCTGACAAAAGATGAAATTGAACCCGAATCGGCAGGTCAGACCTCGGCAGTAATATTTGTCAAGAGAGCTGACGGTATTGTTGAGGACGGCGTTATCAACACGCAGAAGCTCGAAATTAAGTATGCTTCAAATGATGCTACACTGTTGAGTGTTGACGCTCTGACAGTTGAGGGAGATTCCGACAGCCCGAATTACTCAGGCAGAGTTAAGACGATGACGGCTGAGGACGGCTCAACATACTATTATCTCGGTATCAACGACAGCGATATTCCGCAGAACGACGGAGATGCAGAGAAGAAGATAAGAATAAGAGCGGAAGCTAACAGCTCAAAGTCAAAGGTTGTAATCTTCGGCAAGGACGAAGCGGTAACGGAAGATATGATTGACGCGGCGAAGTATATCGCGTTTAAGGAAACAGTTCTCCCGTACGAGCTCCGCAGCGAAAATGTTGAACTTACAATCCGCGTTCTTGCAGAGGACGGCTATGCAAACAAGGATTATAAGCTTGTTCTCCGCAGAAAGTCCAACGACGCGAACATTGACTTTGTAAAGGCTATCAAGCTTTCAAATACAGACCCGAATTTGGATAAGAACAGCGAGGGTCAGTATTACACATTCGTTGAGGACGGCAGAACAATTCTACCGCTCCGCATTAAGGCGGCTGACGACCATGCGACGGTTGCGATTGAAAAGACCTACGACCCTGAAAATTATGCAGGACCTGCGGGAATTACCTTCAAGACGTCGAATGACGGCAGCGAAACGATTGACATTACAAATGCAGACCTTGAAAAGGGCGTACTTATCCCTGTATATGTAAGGTCCGAGGACGGCACCAATACTCAGACGTACTATGTAAAGGTATCGTCTGTAACAGGCAATGCCGACCTTGAAAAGGTAGAAGTTATTGTTGACGGTATACCCAGACCGGCAGAAAAGACAGATAATCTTGAATACAGAGTTAAGATACCGGCAGGTACGTCGTCAATCGGCGTTACTGCAAGACCGCAGACTCCGCTTGTAAACTATGTAAGAATTAACGGTTCTTACGATACAAAGAACGCGGAAACGGGCGAGGTTGTAAAGAACGATATTCCTGTTCCGTCAAATACCACGAGCATCTCGATTGATGTTAAGGCTAAGGACGGTACGGTTAAGAACTATACGCTTATCGTTGAAAAGGTTAAGATTGATACAAGTCTGAACTTTGTCAAGGTTAACAACAACAATGTTCCGTCATCGAACGATAAGTACGTTTATTCCGATGACAGCATTGCAGGCGACGAAACAGCGGCTATCGGAATCGAAACAACCGACAGCGCTGCAAAGATTAAGGTTGAAGCTATCACGAAATACGACAAGACTAAGTCACCGTATGGAGAAACGCTTGAAGAAATCGGCAGCGAGGCTGAACATAACTGGAATTTGGCAGACGCCAAGCTTTATACTCAGCCCGTGAACAAGTACCGTATCACCGTAACGGCGGCGGATAACTTCACAACCAAGACATATGAGCTTGTAATCAGAGGCGGCAAGTCAAGCGACGCTGATGTTGAATACATCAAGCTGAACGGCACATATCCGGCGGTTAAGAGCACGGACGGCATGATTTGGACAGTTGAAGTTCCCGAAACACTTGATTTTGCGGATGTACTGGTTAAGGCTGCCGACGATTATGCTAAGCTGACGGAGATTAAGAAGACGGAGCTTGAAGCACAAAACGCTTCGGCAACCAATACGGGCAGCATTCAGGAAATTGTTTCAGAGCTTGACCTGTCAGAAGAGAACAATAACAGAGAAATCAGATACTTCAAGGTTGTATCGGAGGATGACAGCACCGAGAAGGTATATGTTCTGAGAATTGTCGGAACAGATACAATTCCCGAGATTGGAAGCGTAACGGTTAACGACCTTAAAGCGACGGAGAGCAAGGAAAATGCCGGAACATATGAGTTCGTCAATATCCTGCCTGACGCAAGCTCGGCTGTAGTAGCGGTAATGGCTGCAAACCAGAACCACTATGTACAGATTGACGACGGTCCTATAACCGCAGGCAGAGCAGAGCTTAAGGTTGCCATGGCAACGTCGGTAACAGAGCTTACAGTTCCGTTTAAGCTGTATAAGACACCTGACGGCGCGGCGGCTGTTGAAAGCTATGTTGTTCTGAAGCGTTTAGGTCCCGAGTACAGAATAAACGTAAAGGTTCAGGACGAAGAAGTACACGTCAGAAATCTTGACGGCTCATACATCTATTACATAGACGGCGACAAGACTGAAGCAGAGGTTAAGGCTATTGCAAACAATCCGTTGTATGCAGTTACGATTAAGGGTCTTAACGACGTTTCGGGTACAAACGCTGGCGACCCGTCACAAGAAGCGTCTGTAACGACGAAGCTTGAAGACTCGATTAACAGCGACTTCACAACGGTAACAATTACCGTTAAGAAGAACGATATAGATGCAACGGAAGAAGCTACATATAAGCTGTACATCTATAAGAAGAGCAACAATACAAAGATTAAATCCGTAGTTGCAAACCCGGCTGACGCGGACATCAGATATGAAGATACAACGGCTGATGACAGCGTTACGCTGACGGAAACCGTCGAGGGCAATTCCGAACAGACAGTTCAGAACACTTATGAAGCGTTCCATGTATATATTCCGATTGATGACAGTAATCTGTTCAAGACATTTGACCTTG
>CAZBXN010000019.1:0-19971 GCA_964496015.1 uncultured Lachnospiraceae bacterium
TTTGAGGGCACAGAGGCGACGCAGGAAGTGTTAGACGCTAACATTTCTCAGAAAATGGCAATGTGCCGCAAGGTATGGGAGTGGTATCTTGATGATATGACTGCGGTAAAAAACGCCGAAACTCCGCAGGAGGAAACGACAGCGGAGGAAAAGACGGAAACCTAAAGGATATTTATACGCAGATGTTCAAATATTACCATATTTTGCCTGATGAAGTCGGACGGCAGGACCCGAAAATGCTATTTGAGCTGATATACGGTCTGAATGATGAACAAAAAGCGAATGAATACGACACATCCGACCCGTATTTGCGTATGTTCTACGGAATGTAAGGAGGTGTTATTATGGCAGAAGCAAGCTTAAATGTTGTTATAAATGCCGTTGATAACGCCTCGGGCGTGATTGCGGGCGTTGCGGCGGAATTAAGCGGTCTTTCGGGCGCAGGCGCGGCGGCAACGGCAGGTGTTGGAAGTGTCAACGGTGCATTTTCAGGTACCGCGGCGGCAGGACGCGCGGCAAATGCAGCATACACCGCAGCGGCACTCGGTGGAACTGCGTTAAATAATTCAACGGTTACAGCGGCATCGGGCGTCGCCGCGTTGGAACAAAAACTTCAAACACAGAAGAACACGACTATGCAGTATGCGCGTGAGGTCAGAAACGCTAAAAATGATTTGCGGGCAAAACAAGCGGTTCTTGAAAGTACGGCGAAAACGTATAAGGCGACCACTGCACCGATAAAAGAAAATATTTCTTCGTTAAAAACACAGCAAAGCAGTCTGAAGGAGACTATTACTGCAAGGCAGAATGAAATAAGTTCGCTCACTGATACAAATAAAGGATTGAAAAAATCCTCGCAGGCATATAAAGAAAACCAAAAAGCCATTCAGTGGGTAAGAACAGAGCTCGGAGATACACAGGAAAAATATAGAAAGGTTGGCAATGAAATATCCGCACAGGAAGCGGCATTAAAAGGGCATACTGCAACGTATAAAGAAGCGCAGGCAAATGTAAAAGCGGCGGCACAGTCACATGAAGAATTACGCGCCAAAATGAAGGATTCCGCGGCGGCGGAAAAGGAAATTGCTTTTGCCGTTCGAGAAGGAGATGTTGCCGCACGAGGTTCGATACAGACGCAAAAAACATTGAGAACAGCCCTGACAGCCGAATATTATCAAAAATCAGGTAAAATTATAAAAGAATACGGTGAGGGAGTTGATACGCTTACAAAGCCTTTGCAGACAGCGGCAGTTGCGGCGATTGGACTTGGCGCAGCGTCCACGGTTGCGGCGGTAAAATTTGAGGATAATTTTGCGAATGTAAAGAAAACAGTTGAGGGCACACCCGAACAGCTCGAAGCAGTTCGCAAAGGTATAATCGACATGACGACCGTCGGAATTAACGGTCACGGCTCAATTCCGCAGACGACGGCGGAATTAACAGAGCTTGCTGCGGCAGGCGGTCAGCTCGGCATTCAGACGGAAAATATTCTTGATTTTACCGAAACAATGGCAATGCTTGGCAGCGCTACTAATCTTCAAGGCGAAGCGGGAGCGCAGACATTGGCACGTTTTATGAATGTTGCCGATGTATCGCAGAAGGATATAAAAAATCTCGGAAGTGCAGTTGTTGATTTAGGTAATAATTTTGCTACGACCGAGGCGGAAATAGCAAACATGGCTATGGATATGGGCGCGACGGGTGCAACAGTCGGAATGAGCGCACAGGATATTTTAGGCTATGCAACGGCGATGTCCTCAATGGGTATTGATGCGGCGGCAGGCGGCAGTGCCTTGCAGCGTATATGGATGGAAATGCAGAATGCTGTATCAAACGGCGGCGACGAATTACAGGCATTTTCCGAAGTGAGCGGCAAATCGTCCGAGGAGTTCCAGAAACAATGGAAAGAGGACGCGACAGGCGCATTTAACGATTTTCTTAAGGGCTTAAACAAATCCGATGACCAAGTAGGACTGTTGACGGCACTCGGCTTTAATAATGTTCGAGACCAGAGAGCTTTACTCGCGCTTGCAGGAGGAAAAGGTTTTGACATCCTGACAGAGGCTATTGAGCGGTCAAACAAGGCGTGGGAAGAAAACGCAGCATTACAGACGGAGTTTGAGAACAAGCAGCAGACTGCGGCGTCACAAATTCAGATTGTGAAAAACAACGCAGTCGAGGCGGCTCGGTCATTTGGCGAAGTCCTGTTGCCGACGATTGTGGATGTAACAGGCGGCTTATCAGGCGCGGCGCAGGGGTTGGCGTCTTTGGACGACAGAAGTAAAAAAACACTTGTGGCAACAGGCGCGGTTGTTGTCGGCTTGGGCGCAGTAAGCAAAGGCACGGTAGGTGTTATAAAAGGTATTGGAAACACCGCTGACGCGCTCGGCAAGATTAAGAAAGCGTCCGAGGCAGGCGGGATTTTAGAAAATATAGCGACTGCTTTACCGACAGTTGCAGGCGCGGCGGTTCCTGTTGCATTAGGAATTGTAGGAATTACAACGGCTGTTGTTGCGGGTAAGGCTGCATATGAAGCGTGGTATAATTCCCAGTATCGTTGGACGAACGGCTTATCTGACGGCAATGCCAAAATAAAAGAAAGCTTAGACAATTTTAAAAATCTGTCTAAGGTACAGCAGGAAATAAAAGACGCGAAGCTTATTATAGAAAATCCCGAGTCGAGTAAGGAACAGGTACAGCAAGCTAAAAACAAGATTGAAGAAATAAAATCGCTCTTGGAAGAGGAATACGACCTCAAAATCAAAAGCGATAATTCCAATCTTGAAAGTACGGTTGAAACTCTGAAAAATATCAGCGAGCTCGAAACACTTCAGAATATAAACAGTCAATCCGATAGATTACAGCAATTAAAGCCTAAATTTGACGAATACCAGTCGCAAAAATCAAATCTTGAAGCTGATTTGAAGTCTGCTCTTGAAGCGCAGGAACGCTACGGCGAATTAAAGCTAAAAATATCGGAGCTTGACAAATCATCTAAAGATTACCTTAGCGACCTTGTAGAGTTAGGCAAACAATACGGCATGGAAAATATCGGCGACCCGTCCGAGGTTATAGCTCGCGCGGCGGTAGGATATGACAACGCCTCAAAATCGGTTAAAGATTATTCGGACCAACTGAAAAATTTAAAAGGTTCGTATGATGAATACATTGCTATATCAACCGAAATTGCAAATTGGCAAACAGAGCTTATAAATGCTTCGGCATTAGAAGGTAATGATGATAAAGTACAAAACTATCTTTCTAAGCTCGGAGAAACAGTCAGGCGCGCAGGACTCGACATGAACGGCTACGCACAGGCGGCGGCGCAGGCAATTAACGGTATTGACTTTAAAACTGCTTGGCAAAAGGGCGGAGAAACGCTTGATAAGTTTTCAAACGACTATGTACGCGCTATGCGGGCGTTTGGAGCTACGACAGAAGATACAGTCGCAGGCTTGGCGCTTATAAAATCGGGATTTTCCAACGTATCAGAAGTAAGCGCGGAAGCTATTCCTAAGGTTATAGCAAACCTGAGAGAGCTTGGAAATACACAAGGTCTTGAAATGAGTGCGGAAAAACTTACTGAAATAGCCCGGGCAATGGGACTTATTCCGGACAATAAGAAAATTGTCATAAATGCCGATGGGAACATTTCAATAATTGACGAAGCGAAGAAAAAAACAGAAGAACTTCCCGCAGAACATAATACGGATATTACAGTCACAGACAAAACATCGGAAGGTGTAAGTGCCGCGGAAGAAAATCTTAATAATCTGCCTACCGAAAAGACAATTACAATAAAAACCGTACTCGGTTCAACGGTTGGCTTTTCGCCGGATAATACGCCGTGGGCGCAGAAGAAAGCTGACGGCACACAGAATTTCAGCGGCGGGCTTGCATGGTTAAATGACGACGGGCGCGCCGACCCGCGCGAGCTTGTAATAGACCGCGGACGCGCTTTTATTCCAGAAGGCAGGGACGTTATATTACCGCTTTCAAAAGGCGCGAAGGTTTACACGTCCGCGCAGACGAAAGCTATCATGTCGGGACTTGGAATACCGCATTACGCGGAAGGCAAGGACAATTCGGACGCTTTTGTAAACGCCCGCAATGATTGGTCGCATTATACTAAAACACATTCCGTCGCTACAACGCAGGAGCTTGAAAAATGGCTGGAGTTCAGAAGGCAATACAAGGAAAACGAAAAAGATATTGCGGATATTGACGAGCAGATTTTTTCGCTTACGAAAAAAATATCCGACGAACAAAATAAACAGTCCTCGGCGTGGATTGCCGACAGAGTCGCACTCAATAACTGGAAGGATTACGGCGACAGCGCAATTGAAGCTTTTGACCGTGTAAAGGCGCGAAACAAACAAGACCTTGACGCAGGGCGGCTTACACTGCAGGAATACACCGATATAATGTCAAAGCTCGGTTCGGATATGTATTCGGGACGTATCAACCAATCAAAGCAGTGGTTAGAGCGCGAGAGAAATTATAATGACCTGTCAACCGACGGCTATCTTGCGGGAATTGACCGTATGCGCGCTTATACCGAAGAATATTACGCAAAAGGTCTTATAAATCACCGCGAGTATGTCGAGGGCAAAATCGCGCTTGATGAAATGGAAGCGGACAAAAAGCGCGAGCAATATGCGGAATGGAAAACCGACGCCGACGCTTGGGAAACCATGCGCGACACTTACAGCGACTGGGAGGACGTCGGGGACAACAAGGAAGATTTTCTGATACGAAAGATAGACCGCGCAAAAGAAGCTTTCGCGGCGGGTAAAAGCGACTTAAAGACGTTTACTGCCGATATGAACGAATACAAAATGAATTTATTCAAGTATCGCGGGGAAATGTACGACGATTTTCTGTCGCAGCGGCGGGACTATATTTCCGATATGAAAGAGGAGTTTTCGGCGGCGGAAAAAGCACTGCAAGACAGTTGGACGACTGCCGACCGCAAAGAGGACATCGGTAAAGTATCGGCGCAGCTCGACATATATTCCGACGCGGTTACCGACAGGGGACAGCAAAAATACAGAGAGCTTCAGGAGCAAATGAAAAAGCTTCAGCGTGAAGAAGAATTGTATCAGCTTCAGGTAAGAAATAATGCTACAATCGAGGCGCTTGAAGATGAATACAAGCAGCTTGAAGCGGGCAAATCCGTATTTTTGAGAGGTATTAAGGATAATTTTGATATTGATGTAAGCGGTTTGTTAAGAGGTTTTGAGCAGTCGAACAATACCATAAACCGAACGCTCGGAGAGATTATAGACGCTATCCATAATATCAAAATGGAGCAGACAAATTACACGGACAGCCGCACGATACAGAATTTTATAAGTCATTTGTCAAGCGAACAGAAAGATGAGCTTTTAAATACTTTGGGAAGGTGAGTTGATTGAGGACAGGATTTATATTTAACGGCAGGCATACGGGCGAATTTAAAGGCGTGACGGTCAAAACAAAAGACCGTCCGATTTTTCCGTCCGTAAAAGAACGAGTGTTCGCGGCGGACGAAATGGACGGTGAATATGATTTTACTGACGCTGGCGGGCATGAGTATTATAACACGCGCACATTTCAAACGGAATTTGCTGTCGCGGCGGATAATATTACAGAGCTTCAAACGACTCTCTCACAACTCAGCGTATGGCTGAAAGGTCGCGGAACGCTGATATTTGATGATATTCCGCTTGTCAAGTGGAATGTAAGGGTAGCTGACAGCGTGTCGTATATGCCCGAGCATGGCGGCAAAAAAGCGTTGCTTACGGTATCGTATAAAGCGCAGCCGTTTGCGGAGCTTGTGTTTGATATGATGGACGGCGTAATTTTGGATAGCGGGATAGAGCTTGACACGGCTGTCCCGCTTGCGCCGAACGCATATTTTATATTTACGTCGGCGGGTACATATAAAGTCCCGAATATCGGTGACGTCGCGGTTAAGCCGATAATAACGGTGACGAACGCACGGGGAATAATAAAAATATCAAACAACGGCGCGGAAATCAGTGTTAATTATGACGGCAATTATGTGATTGACTGCGAACGCGAGCGCGTATACAGCGGTTCGGTAAATCTGATGAAGCAGACCTCGGGGAGCTTCTTCGAGTTGCAATCGGGGGCGGATAATTATATTACACTTTCGGGCAATGCGACAATTCAGATAAACTACGTTCCGAAGTATCTGTACAACGCGGATTTTGCAAAAATAGGAGAGGAGTGGAAAAAATGTCTTTAAAGCTACACGAATATAACGAAACGGTTTTCGGCGGCGGCTGTATTGCGTCGCTTGACAAGGCGGTAAACATTGAGGTTACGGAGAATTTACAGCAGCCGCACACATTGAATTTTGAATACCCGCTCTATGACGATAAGGCGGATATGATAGTCGAGCACCGCATTGTAAGTGTTGAGGGTCAGGCGTACCGATTAGTTGATGTTAAGCGCGACTATAGCGGTAAGAGAATAACGGCATCGGCGACGCGGATATTCTTCATTGACGCAATATACCGTCATTTGCCAACTATCGGCAGCGATAACGACAAAAACAAGGACACAATCGGCTGCGACCCTTACAAGGTCTTACGCATGGCGACGGAAGGCACGAAATTTAAGCTTATTTCCGACAGCGACTTGGCAAAGCTCGGCATGACGCGCATAGGCGCGGACGGAACGAGAATTGATTTTTTTGTGACGGATAAAATAAATCTGTACGACGCAATACAGGCGGTAATCGACGCATACGGACACGGTGAAATATATGTGGATAATTATAACTTTGCCGTAGTTGAGGAAATAGGCAGGGATAACGGAGTAAGACTCTCGCTTAAAAAGAACCTGATAAATCTTAATGTCGAGCGTCAGACGAGCGAACTCATTACCCGCTTTTATCCCTACGGAGCGGACGACCTGACGATAAGCTCGGTAAATGACGGAAAACCGTATCTTGACAGCCCCGAGGCAATAAAGCAATACGGAATTGTCGAGGGTTATCTTGATTATTCGGACTATACCGACCCTGATAAGTTAAAAGCTCACGCCGAATGGGACTTGATGGGCGAAAACAACCCGTTCCGTAAGGACACTCCTCAACTGACGATAACGGGTGATGTCATAGACCTGTCGAAGCTTGCGGAATACGGTGATTTTGAAAAAATCGCGCTCGGCGATACGGTACATGTGCAGGAAAAGGATATTGTGCATCATAAGCGGATAATCGGTATAACGTATTATCCCTATAGTGTAAGACAGCCGAAGGTTACGATAGGCAGTCCGAATAACAAGAATATGTTCTTTGCCGCATGGCAGAAAAATAAGCTGTTTAAGACCGTAATTAAAAATCGGGGCAGTAATTACAAAGTCAGAACGGGCGGCTTTACAGGTTCGCTCAACAGTACGCAGAACAACGTTAAATCCGAAAATGATTTATTGAAAATCGTTGGTGATTTGCTGGCAATACGTGATAAAAATAAACGTATCCGTATTCGCCTTGGGAATTATGACGATGAATTTGTGTTTATTATTTATGACAAGAAAAACGACAGGGCGATATATCTTAATGAAGAGGGCGAAGCGGTATTTTCAGGCAGTATTCAAACAAAAAAAGACTGTTTTATACAAGGTGAATTGCGCGTGGGTATGTCTGGAAATAATGCAAAAGGTATTTCATTCTACGGTGACGCATACGCGCCCGATAAGGACGGGAATTATTCGAGACCATATGCGCGAATACAGCCGTATGTAGCAAATAACGAAGATTTTACAGGTATCAATGTTACAGGCGGCAAATTGTGCATTGAGGAAAGCCCTGTTGCTACGCAAGACAGTATTGATAATTTAAACAAACAAATTAGTAATCTGAAAAAACAGCTTGACTCGATGTCATAAAAACAGGGCGCCTATTATGCAGACGCCCTAAGATTATCTCAAGCTATTGATTACGGGGACTATAGTAGAAATATAGGAATCAAGCGGAATTAAGTCAATGCCGTGCTCATACAGAGGTATATCGGTTATTATCGGATTTAAAGGGTCGCTTTCTAAATAGAAATCATGGCCTGCGAATGTATATTGCCCTAATCCGATGTTTTTAAGCATATCCTCTATCTTATATATACTCACATACTCCTTACCGTTTCTTTTCTCGATGGGAAGTTCCGGCAAGGGCGCAAGGTTAGCTTTTGCGGCGGGTAAAGGCGTTGATGTCGGCTTCGGTGCGGCTTTAGTTTCAAGTATAATTTCATTATCCTTGAAATCCACGTTAAACCCTCCCACAGCGTCCGCAACATCTCGAAGCTTGAAATATGTCGCGTCGTTGATATTGTAGCCCTGTATGGCGGTTTCAACACCGTTGACCCTGACAGGGTACGGATTGGCTGTAATGGCGTACTCTACCGCGAAACCCGTTATTGCGGCGGTTAATATTCCGCCCGTAACAAAACCAAAAATAAACTTCTTCATTTAAAATCACTCCTTTTGATACAGTATAAACCAAAAGGCGCGATAATGCAAGAATTTTTTCACATCAGCACGTTTAGACGTGCTTTTTTAATATTAAGGAAGGAGTAAAATAATGAATTTGAACTTTAATTTTGACGGCAAAACGCTGCTGAAAAATTGGTGGGGCGTTGTAAAGGCGAATTTCCGAAAGATACAAGATACATTCAACGCCCACAAAGCCGACTATGACGATTTTAAAGCCGATACATATCGGAATGAGAACAGTTTGAGCGAAAACTACAGTAAGCTGTCAGACAGCTTAAACCGTGAAATAACGGCGCGTACAGACGGCGACAGCGAGCTCGGCAGGCGCATAGACAATCTGACCATTGAAATGGACGGCAGAAACATACTGCTTGATATGGAAAACTATACAAGCGATGTTGTCACACTGACAGAGGATATTCACGGGGTGAAGTATCTTATGTATTACGACAATTTTGACAATAAAGCTTATGTGACATGCGCCGTAAATATTAACGAGTTTGCAAAACGCCCCGTTAAGCCGTCCAAGCTGGTATTTAATGTGGGTGTGGCTGCAAAGCATTTTATGGCGGAGGGCTGCGATACGTTTAACAACATCAATACAGGTGAAAGCTACCTGACGCTTACATATGACGACGACACGGAAAAGGTCGTTTCCTTCAATGGCACGAATATTGCAAAACAGGTAAAGACAATCGAGATGGGTTCCGGAAGCGAGGAATATGATTATTATTTAATCAGCGTTGATTTCAGCAGCGAAAAGGCTGTAAAAGCTATGACGGTTAAATTGATTGCGGACAATTTTATGCTCGGCGGGGACACCGACGGCATATGCGAGCAGACATTTTTTATCGACAAGCTTGAATGCTGCGACTATACAGGGCTTGTGACACCGAAGGAATTTGAGGCTTTGCAGAACAAGGATATGCAGCTTGAGACGCAGATTAACGGCATGGGAAGCCGCGTATCTGCAGCGGAGCAGTCAATCAGCGGGCTTAGTACAGCGGTCGGTACATTGTCCTCGCAGCTCGAGACGCAAATTGACGGCATGGGAAGCCGCGTATCTGCGGCGGAGCAGTCAATCAGCGAACTTAGCGCACTTCTCGGCACGCTCAATTCGGAGCTTGACGCGGTGAACGGTATGGAGGAAACATCATGACAATAATTGAGAAATGGCAGAAAATGATGTCCTCGTTTGCGGATATTAAGGCGGCGATAATTGAAAAAGACGGTGTTGTTTCGGGCGGATATGCGAATTACGCGAAGGGCGTGCGGTCAATATACGATAACGCCGAGTACACCCCCGAGTATACATACCCGTCAAAAGGCGGTATATCGGAGCGCATGGCGTTTTTAAAGCAGGTCAAAGAGGAAATCCGACAGGCGATTATCGGCGGCGGTGTGGATTGCGGCGAGGACGTACCGCTGTCGGAATATGGTAATAAAATCCGTGAAATCCGCGCCGCTCCTCAGATTTTGACAAAGCCGTATACAACGATAGGCTATTTTGACAAGCCGTGCAATTATCAGCTTGAAGCGACGGACGGTACACCGCCGTATACGTGGTCGTCGGATTTATGGTGGCTATACGGTACACATCTTAATTCGGACGGTACAATTACGGGTACCCCGACAATGGCAGGTTCGTCTAACTGTCGTATAACGGTAACGGACGCAAAAGGAAAATCGGCTACTGTGCAGATATGGCTTCGCGCAGAACGGAAATCTGTTTCTGTTTCGACGGTCGGAGCAACAGAATTTGAATATGACGGATACCCGCATGAGTTACAGTTTGTATGCAGTGAATATCCCGATATGGAATTTAGCGTTAATTACCGTCGTAAATCGGACAGCAAGACATTTGCTCACCCGTCGGAGATTGGAGAGTATGTGCCGTGTGCAATTTCAGCGGAAGGCAAATACACATACAATGTTGATGTGGATTTCAGAGAATGGTGGTACTCCCTGACAATTACAGAGCCGTCAGGCAGTGCAAGCCGCAAAATGACAAAGAAGAGATTTACGGCGGGCGCAATACCCGAACCGGCAAGCGCAAAACGTAAAAAGACGGCTGAATTTTCAGGTATAGTCGGAATATCTCCGCTCGTCGTTCCGTATCATTCAGACATTTCCGACGTCATATTAGACCAAGGCGCGTCAAGTCAATGCGGAGCATGCGCGGCGGTTGCGGCAAGGTTTGAACGCGAATACATACAGAACGGCAGTACGAAAAATCTGTCGCATACTTACGTATACGGAAGCGACAATACTCTTGACGGTGAAGGAATGTACCTCCGCACCGTCATGAAGATTATGAGAGACGGCATACCGTATGAAACCGACTGGGAAACGTGGGACGCAAAGAAGCAGTGCCGCAGGCTTGTTAACGAGCATATGACGGACGAGCTAAAGGCGGAGGCTTACAAGCTTCGCGGTTCAAAATATTATATATGCGGCACATGGAAAGACATATGTAACGCCGCCCGCGTAACAAACGGCGCGGTAATTATCATGGTCGAGGTATATGACAATTGGGCGGACGTCGGTTCGGACGGCATTGTCGGCAGAAATTCGGGCGATTTCTGGGGCTATCATTTTGTACGCGTAAAAGATTATGAGATTTTGGATAACGGCGCATATAAAATACGTTTCCAAAATTCATGGGGCAAGGACTGGGGTAATAACGGCTACGGCTATTTATTATCCGACAGAAATAATTTTGTGGAAGCGATGGCGCTTGTAGACGATATAAACGAGGTGGTGAGAAAATTGAAATTCAAAGACGTAAATGAAAAAGACTGGTCGCATGACGCTATTCAGTGGTGTGCGGACAATGACATCATTCACGGCTTCGAGGACGGGACTTTCCGACCTAAAGAGCCGGCAACACGTGAGCAGATTGCAACAATAATTTATAATTTTGCAAGAAAATATAATTTGAAATAAAGAAAGAAGGTATTAAATATGGATAAAATTTTTAACGGAATTAGCATTATAACAGGGATAGTCGGCGGATTGGCGGCGTCGCTGTTCGGACAATTAGACACAATCTTGTGGGCGCTTATAATTCTCATGGTGCTTGATTACATAACGGGAATTATAAAGGCGATATATTCAAAAACCCTATCAAGCGAGATAGGTTTTAAAGGGCTCCTCCGCAAGGTGCTGATTTTGATTATCGTTGCAGTTGCAAATGTGGTACAGGTGCTTGTCGGCGACAATATCGCAATTCGTGAAATTGTAATTATGTTCTATATCGCAAACGAGGGTATATCAATTTTAGAGAACGCTGCGGTTATTATGCCGAATATGCCCGAAAAGCTTAAAGATGTCTTGCTTCAGTTAAGGGGTGGCGACGATGAAAATCACGGAAGTAAATTATAAATGGCACAGCGGCTTAGCAAGCCGCTCAAAAACGGATTATATTGCGCTTCATCATGCCGAAGCGGTAAGATGCTCGGCGGCGGATATTCATTCGTGGCATCTTGCGAACGGCTGGGCGGGTATCGGCTACCATTTCTTAGTACGCAAGGACGGCAGCGTATACAGAGGTCGCCCGATTTGGGCAGTCGGTGCGCACGTACTCGGCAAAAACGATTGTTCGGTTGGAATTTGCGCCGAGGGTGATTATCAGACAAGGGATAAGACTATGCCCGAGGCACAGAAAAAGGCAATTAAGGAGCTGTTGAAATATCTGAAAGAGATTTATCCGAACGCTAAAATTGTCGGACATCGTGAAATCGGGGACAGTAATTGCCCCGGACGGTATTATCCGCTCGACGAGATGAAAAATTACGAAAGCGAGGTAAAAGAAATGAAGAAATTTACAGACATATCGGGACATTACGCGGAAGAGCATATTGAAAAGCTCGGGCGCATGGGTATCGCGAACGGCGATAAGAACGGACATTTCCGACCTGACGCCCCCGCAACCCGCGCAGATGTGGCGATTATGGTCGCAAACGCGGTACGATATATTACGGGAAAGTAAAACAAAAACAGCCGGAGCGGGTTTACCCCTCCGGCTGTTTTTGTATTTATATATATACTGTTTATAATAAAAATCAATCTTTTTATATTGATTTTTGACAAAATAAAACTCGTCGGAAAATTCCAACGGGTTTTTGCTGTTAGATAAATCATATCTTCTGAAAGAAAAAGAGTAGCCGACCAATTAAATAAATTTGTTCGGCTACTGCGTAAATTGGTACGCGATTGGGGGCTCGAACCCCAGACACCCTGATTAAGAGTCAGGTGCTCTACCAACTGAGCTAATCGCGCATACCGTGCAATCACGAGTAATATAATAGCATAATTAAAAGTATTTGTCAACACTTTTTTGAAAAAAATTTTGAGTATGTCCGATAATTCTTTTATTCTGCCCGATTTATCACGCATAAAAAACACTTTACACCTGTACTTGACACCTGTAAACTATTGTGATATAATCAAATAGAATTGCGCGGCAATGCGCAGTTGTCATGATTGAAAACAGAGGACTATTCATGGTATCGTGGAGGAAACATATGAAAACAGATATAGTCATTGTGGGAACGGGAGTTGCGGGACTTTTTTGCGCGCTCAATCTCCCGCGTGATAGAAAAATAATAATGGTAACAAAATCCGAGGCTGACAAAAGCGACTCTTTTCTTGCGCAGGGGGGAATTTGTGTTTTGAAAAACGAGGCGGACTATGACAGCTATTTCGAGGACACAATGCGCGCGGGACATTATGAAAACAACGAGCGGTCAGTGGAAATTATGATACGCTCCTCGCGCGAAATAATAAACGACCTTGTAAATTACGGTGTGGAATTTGAAAAAGACAACGGGGAATTCTGCTACACTAAAGAGGGCGCGCACACAACGCCGAGAATATTATTTCACGAGGATATTACAGGCAGAGAAATAACATCGAAATTGCTTGAAAACGTAAAAAAGCTCAAAAATGTCACAATAATCGAGCATTTCACAATGGTTGACATTATAGAGGAAAACAACGAGTGTTTCGGTATTGTCGGATTTAATCAAGACGGTGCGATAGAGAGTATAGAAGCCGATTATACGGTGCTTGCCACGGGCGGAATAGGCGGTCTATTCAAAAACTCGACAAATTACAGACATCTTACGGGCGACGCGCTCGCAGTCAGTTTAAAACACGGAATTAAGCTTCAGAATATAGACTATATACAAATTCACCCGACAACGCTATATTCCCCAAAAAAAGGCAGGCGGTTTTTAATATCGGAGTCGGTAAGAGGCGAGGGCGCGGTGCTTTTTAACGCTAAAATGGATAGATTTGTCGATGAACTTCTGCCGCGGGATTTGCTCACGGAAGCTATTTTAAAGCAGATGCAGGAGGACAAAAGACCGTATGTATGGCTTTCAATGAAGCCGATACCGCCTGAGAAAATCAAAAGTCATTTTCCGAATATCTATAAAAAATGTCTTGAAGAGGGTTATGACGTGACAAAGGAATGTATTCCCGTAACTCCGTCGCAGCATTATTTTATGGGCGGAATACAGGTGGACGAAAACAGCATGACGTCAATGCAAAGGCTTTATGCGGCGGGCGAAACGAGCTGTAACGGCGTACACGGAAAAAACAGGCTTGCAAGCAATTCGCTTCTGGAAAGCCTTGTGTTTGCAAAACGCGCGGCGGCGCATATTGCGTCACTGCCTAAAAAAACAAACCGAAGCGCGCCGGTAAGGCTTGACGCAAGGGATTATGAAAATTATGCGGAAAAATACAAACAGACAGTATTGGACGAAATAAAAGAGAGGGAAAAACGAGATGAATGATATAACAATGCAGTTAAATGCCGACGAGCTCATAAAAACGGCTTTGAGGGAAGATATTACAAGCGAGGACATCACGACAAATTCCGTAATGCGCTCGTACCAAAAAGGCGAGGTTGAGCTTATCTGCAAGCAGGACGGCATAATTGCGGGGCTTGACGTATTCAAGCGCGTTTTTACGCTGCTTGACGAAAACACTGAATTTACAATGAATTACAGCGACGGCGACAGCGTGAAAAAGGGCGATTTAATAGGCAAGATAACGGGCGACATACGCGTTTTGCTGTCGGGCGAGAGAACGGCGCTTAATTATTTGCAGCGAATGAGCGGTATCGCGACATATACTCACGAAATCGTGGTTTTGCTGGAGGGCAGCAAAACAAAGCTGCTTGACACGAGAAAAACCACGCCGTGTATGCGCGTGTTTGAAAAATACGCCGTAAAGGTCGGCGGCGGCTGCAATCACCGCTATAATCTGAGCGACGGTATATTGCTGAAGGATAATCATATCGGCGCGGCGGGCGGCGTTAAGGAAGCCGTAAAAATGGCGAAGGAATATGCGCCGTTTGTAAGAAAGATTGAGGTCGAGGTTGAAAACCTCGATATGCTCCGCGAGGCGCTGGACGCGGGCGCGGACATTATAATGCTTGACAATATGAGCGTAGATATGATGAAGGAAGCGGTAAAGATAGTAAACGGCAGAGCGGAAACGGAATGCAGCGGAAATGTCACAAGAGAGAATGTTTCAAGACTTGTCGGTATAGGCGTTGACTATATTTCAAGCGGCGCGCTTACTCATTCCGCTCCGATAATGGATTTATCGCTCAAAAATCTGCGCGCAATTTAATTTAGGAAGGGTATGGTTGAATGAACGGCGCTTTAAGACGCGAAGAAATTGTAAATTTAATAAAGAATTCCAAAGCACCGCTGTCGGGAAGTTCACTGTCAAAAACGCTCGGAGTGTCAAGGCAGGTTATAGTAAAGGACATTTCTCTTCTAAAGGCTGACGGATTTGATATTCTGTCTACAAACAAAGGTTATGTCCTGCGCGAAGAGGATAAAGCCGAAAGAATATTTAAAATTGTTCATACCGACGACGAGGTGGGAGAAGAGCTTAACTCGATAGTGGATATGGGCGGTTTTGTCGAGAATGTGTTTGTATGGCACAGAATATACGGGAAAATTGAGGCAAAGCTTAATATTGCGACGCGCTCGGACGTATCGGAGTATCTTGAAAGCCTGCGGACGGGACGCTCCGTTCCGCTTAAAAACATAACGTCGGGCTATCATTATCACACCGTCAGGGCAAAAACGGAAGAAACACTTGATTTAATAGAAGAAACGCTTGATAAAAAAGGTTTTTTGGTACGAGAGGAATAGATTTTATGATAAAACTGGGGAATATAAAAAAAATAATTGCGGCGAGCATTACCGCGCTTGTGTTGTGGACGCTGATAAGCGTAAATACAGACGCGTTTAAAACAGAGGAGGAATTTGAATATTTTAATTATATCCTGTCTTATGTATTGTCTGCCGCGGCGTGGTTTGTTATCGCGCTTGATTTTAATTTGGACGAGAGATTTAAAAAGGGAACGGCAATAGGACTTTTTGCGATAACGCCGTTTGTTTGCATGCACATTTCAATGCTGCTTGCGGGCGAGCCCGAATTTGGGCTCGGAATATATTTTATGAACGTATTTTTCTTTACGGCGGTCATGGCGGCGGTTTTTGCTGTTACGCGCAGCTTTAGATGGTCTGCGGCGGTAACGGCTGTATTATCGTACGCGTTTTGTATGGCGACGTTTATTGTGAATATGCTGCGGGGAATACCGCTTATTCCAAATGATTTTTTGGCTATAAACACGGCGGCGACGGTAGCGGAAAATTATACGTTTGAGTGGGAGTTCCCTATGGTTGTTTCAACCGTCGTGCTCGTATTTTTTGTGACGCTGCTGTTTAAGTTTTCATATAAGCCGAAATTCAGATATAAGAATTTAATATTTTCGTCAAGCGGCGCGATTGCGGCGGTTGTGCTCGCGGTTGTGTTTTCGGGCATAGATTATTCGGACGTGAGCATGGATATTTTCGACCAGTACCATGCGAATAATACGCACGGCATTGTTTTCAGCTTCTTTCTGAACGCGAAGGCTATGAAGATTGAAACGCCGCAAAATTATGACGCGGAAAGCGTTGAGGAGCGGTTAAATCAGACGGAAACCGATTATACGGTAAGCGGTAAAAAGCCGAATATTGTCGTAATCATGAACGAGAGCTTTGCCGATTTGGGCGTTTTGGGCGATTTGGAAACAAACAAGGAATATATGCCGTATTTTAACAGCCTTAAGAAAAATACGGTTAAGGGCGAGCTTTTGGTATCGCCGTTCGGCGGATATACCTGCAATACGGAATTTGAGTTTCTGACGGGCTTGTCAATGGGACTGCTGCCCTCGGGAGCCGCACCGTATCTGCAATATATACAGAGCGACTATCCGTATGCGCTGCCCGCGTATTTGTCGAAACTCGGATATACAACAACGGCGGTTCACCCATATTACGGCAGATGCTGGAACAGGGATAAGGTGTACGGCTTGCTTGGATTTGATACTTTTATAAACCTTGACAATATGGACAAATATCAGAACAAGGACGAATTTCAGTATATCAGAAATTATATGAGCGACCGCACCTCGTACAGCGCGGTACTAAATCAGCTTATCAATAAAAAGCCAGGCGAAAGCGCGTTTATTTTTAACGTGACAATGCAGAACCACGGCGGATATTCGGGATATGACCCGAGCCTTACCGATATAGAAATAACAAACCTCGAGGGCGTATATAAGGAAACGGAGCAATACTTAAACCTTATAAAAGAAAGCGATACCGCGCTTGAGGAGCTTCTTTCGTACCTTAAAAACTGGGACGAACCTGTTATGGTCATGATGTTCGGCGACCATCAGCCCGCGGTTGAACAGGAATTCTTTGAAGAAATGCTCGGCACGCCGTTAAGCCGTCTTTCCGCGGAGGAAATGCTTCAAAGATACCGCGTTCCGTTTATGCTGTGGGCAAATTTTGATATGGAAAGCGAGGACGGGATACTCACAAGCCCGAATTATCTTTCAAACATACTGCTTGAAAAAGCGGGACTGCCTAAGAGCAAAATAAACGTATTCCTCGACGAGGCGCGCGGACAATTTCCGCAGATTAACGCAATGGGACATTACAACAATGACGGCGTTTGGGGTTCAAACGACGAAAACAACTCGGAATTGCTGGACGAATACAGAAGCCTTGAATATTACATGCTGAAAGAAAACGATAAAAATATAGAGGAATAGGAATATGAAGTCAAAAAAGAAAAGCGCTAAGCTGTACGCGGCTCTGCTTATCGCGATATTGGCGGCGGTTTTTGCCGCGCTTAATCACGAAATGTCACCGCAGGTCGGAAATGTAGTAAGCGATGCGCGGTTTGAGGTGCATTACATAGATGTCGGACAGGCGGACAGCGAGCTTGTAATTTCAAACGGGCACAGTATGCTGATTGACGGCGGAAACGCGCCCGATTCCAACCTCATTGTATCGTATTTGCGCGACTGCGGGATAAATCATCTTGATTATGTAATCTGTACCCACGTACACGAGGACCATGTCGGCGGGCTTGCGGGCGCGCTGCATGAATGTACCGCAGACCATGTGCTTTGCTCAACGGATAATCATACTACCAAAGTATTTAAAAACTTCAAACGCTATGCGGAGGAGCAGGGAAGGAAAATAGAAATACCGTCCGCGGGCGACAGCTTTGAACTCGGAGAAAGTCATGTTGAAATTCTCGCACCGATAAATAAATATGACGATTTAAACAACAATTCGATAGTTCTGAGGGTTACATACGGCGACACGTCGTTTTTGTTCACGGGAGATGCCGAAAGAGAGGAAGAACAGGATATTTTAAACGCGGGCTATAATATATCCGCCGATGTCCTGAAAGTCGGGCATCACGGCAGCAGCACTTCGACAAGCTATCCGTTTTTAAGAGAGGTTATGCCAAAATACGCTGTTATATCGTGCGAAAAAGGTAATTCCTACGGACACCCGCATGAGGAAACGCTGAGTAAATTAAAAGACGCGGACGCAAAGGTTTACAGAACCGATTTAAACGGACATATCATTGCGCTTTCCGACGGAAAAAATATTGAATTTCAAACGAAAAAATAAAGAAAAAATACGGGGACAGCATTTAAAAGCTGTCCCCGTTAAGTTTTTAACATTATTTTACCGCTTCTTTAAGCTTATCAGCCATATCTGTTTTTTCCCATGCGACGCCCAAATCCTCGCGTCCTATGTGACCGTATGCGGCAAGCTGCTTATAAATCGGTTTTTTCAAATCAAGGCGTTTAATAATTGCCTGCGGGCGCAGGTCGAAGATTTTTTCAACCGCCTTTTCTATTTTTGCTTCGTCAACCGTATTTGTGCCGAAAGTGTCAATCATGATTGAAACGGGGTGAGCGACGCCTATCGCATAGGCAAGCTGAACCTCGCATTTTTTCGCCAGCCCTGCGGCTACAATGTTTTTCGCAACCCACCGCGCCGCGTATGCCGCACTTCTGTCAACTTTCGTCGGGTCTTTTCCCGAAAACGCGCCGCCGCCGTGACGCGCGTAGCCGCCGTAGGTGTCAACGATTATTTTTCTGCCCGTAAGACCGCTGTCGCCGTTCGGACCACCGATAACAAATCTGCCTGTCGGATTGATGAAAAATCTCGTGCTTTCGTCAACCAGTTCAGCGGGAAGGCTTGGTAAAATAACCTCGCGCTTTATATCCTCGCGGAGCTTCGCAATATCAATATCGGGCGAGTGCTGGCTCGATACGACAACCGTGTCAATTCTTACGGGAACGTCGTCGTCATATTCAACAGTGACCTGCGTTTTGCCGTCGGGACGGAGATAATCGAGCGTTCCGTCTTTTCTGACTTCCGTTAATTTTTTCGCCATTTTATGCGCGAGAGAAATCGGCATAGGCATAAGCTCGGGCGTTTCGTCGCACGCAAAGCCGAACATCATGCCCTGGTCGCCCGCACCTGTTGCGTTTTCACCGTCGTTTTCACCTTCCTCGCGGTTTTCGTAGCCCGAATTTACGCCCTGCGCAATGTCGGGTGATTGCTCGTCAATCGCCGTAACGACGGCGCAGGTAGTGCCGTCAAAGCCGTATTTCGCGCGGTCGTAGCCTATTTCACGAACAACCTCGCGCGCAAGCTTCGGAAAATCAACATAGCAGCTTGTTGTAATTTCACCCATAATTGATATTATTCCCGTAGTGCATGTTGTTTCGCAGGCAACTCTCGCCATGGGGTCGCGCTTTAAAATTTCATCTAAAACAGCATCGGAAATCATGTCGCAGATTTTATCGGGATGTCCCTCCGTGACCGATTCCGAGGTAAATAATCTTTTGCTCATTTTACATTTCTCCTTAAATGTTTATTGCCTGTATTTTACTACAAAAATCCCGAAAAGTCAACCAAAATTAAAGCTGACGGAATACGCCGACAACCTTGCCTAAAATCGAAAGCTCTTCGACTATGATGGGCTCCATAAAATCATTTTCGGGCTGTAATCTGAAATGTCCTTTTTCCTTATAGAAGGTCTTAACCGTCGCCTCGTCGCCGTTTACGAGCGCAACGA
>CAZBXN010000020.1:0-19105 GCA_964496015.1 uncultured Lachnospiraceae bacterium
ATTTTCTGCGCCGCGCGTCCAACCGCCTGCATAGTCATTGCGCTGAACAGGAACGGAAGCATTGCGCCGATAAACAAGCCAATTAAAACAGCAGGGTTTGTTATTGAAAGCTCAAGCGTTTTACCCAAGCCCTTAACTTTGTCAGTATATGACACGATAAGCGCGAGAGCCGTAAGCGCCGCTGAGCCTATCGCAAATCCCTTGCCTGTAGCCGCGGTTGTGTTTCCGAGCGAATCAAGAGCGTCTGTTCTTTCACGGACAACCTCGGGAAGTCCCGACATTTCCGCGATACCGCCTGCATTATCCGCAACAGGACCATAAGCGTCCGTCGCAAGCGTTATTCCGAGCGTCGAAAGCATTCCGACAGCCGACAATCCGACACCGTAAAGACCGCTCTCGAAGCTGCCCGCGCCGCCTGCCGTGAAATAGCTGATAATTACCGAAATACCGATTATAATTACGGGTATTGCTGTCGAATTCATACCAAGCGCGATACCGTCGATTATAATTTTAGCCGAGCCTGTTTACGATTATGTAGCAAGCTTTCATTTCGGCTTGTAGGAGTCCGAAGTGTAATATTCGGTGAAAAATCCGATTAAAACACCCGCGACAAGTCCCGAAATAACTGCCCAGAACACATTTGAGTTTTCGGGCAAAAGCGTGAAAATAAGAATTGCCGAACCGATAGCCGATATAATTGAGCTTGCGTATGTGCCGCGTCTTAGAGAGCCTAAAAGCGATTTTTGGCTTGCGTTTTCCTTTGTCGATACAAAGAATGTGCCGACAATCGACGCGATAATGCCGATTGCCGCGATAAGCATAGGAACAAGCACGCCGTTAAAGCCAAGTCCCGCAGCCGTTGCAAGTGCGCCGCACGAAATGATTGAGCCGACATATGACTCGTACAAGTCCGCGCCCATTCCCGCAACGTCGCCGACGTTGTCGCCTACGTTATCGGCGATACAAGCGGGGTTTCTCGGGTCGTCCTCGGGTATACCCGCCTCAACCTTGCCGACCAAGTCCGCGCCGACATCAGCAGCCTTTGTGAAAATACCGCCGCCCACACGCGCAAACAGCGCCATTGAGCTTGCGCCCATGCCGAACGTCAGCATTGCCGCCATTATTTCGTCAACGCCGAGCTTAAAGCCGAACTTCAAAATCATAAACCATACGCTTATATCAAAAAGTCCAAGACCTACAACGGTAAGTCCCATAACCGAACCCGACGCAAACGCGATTTTCAGTCCCTTATTTAAGCCCTGCTGCGCGCCGTTAGCCGTTCTTGTATTTGCATATGTAGCAATTTTCATGCCGATAAATCCCGAAAGTCCCGAGAAAAATCCGCCCGTAAGGAATGCGAACGGAACGAACGGCGTTAAAAATCCCGTTGCCGCAAGAACAACCAAAATTATGAACATAACCGCGAAGAATATTCCAACCGTCTTATACTGACGCTTTAAATACGCCATTGCGCCCTTTCGGATTTTTTCGCCGATTGCCTTCATTGTGTCTGTACCCTCGGGTTTTTTCTTAACCGCGAAAAATTGATAAGCTGCAAATATCAGCGCGATTACGGCGCAGATAAATACAATTATCGGTGCATAAGTTTCCATTTTTTCTCCTCCTCTTAAATATCAAAGAACTCCTGATGCCTTAAAGCGTCATAATTCAGGAGTTCGTCTGTTTTTGATATATTTATTTTACACCATTTTTTGGATTTAGTCAATATTTTTATAAAAAATAAAAAGAACTATTGACAAAAATATAAATGTGATGTATTATATAAGTGACCGAAAGGTTATAAACGCAATAATATGTGATGCGTGAAATCACACAAAAGGCGAAACCCCCAAGAGCGGCTACTCTTGGGGGTTTCTTTTGGGCTACTTGTCGGACGACGATATATGTCTGTCTAACCACTTGCAAAGATAGTGGCTAACTATCCCTGCCGCAACAGACAATAAAAACGCAATAATATATTGCATGAAATCACCCCCTTCCCATCGGAAGAAGCCGACAATACAATAATTATATCATACCTTGCATATTTTGTCGATAATTGTAACCGATATGTAAGCAATATTTAACCGCAAAAAAGCGTTGTGTCAAATGACACAACGCTTTTTTTAATTTTAATCTTTATGATTAGTCTTCAAATCTGTAGACAATCAATGCCTTTGTTGTCTGGAGCTTATCTGCAAGATTTAGCATTAGATAGTCGCCCTGTTCAAGTTCTGATATTGAAATCGGGTCTTGTTCAAGCTCAACCTTACCGTTCTTACTGATTGTTACAACATCAATATTTGCTGATGAATCAAACATGAAACTGCCGTCTTTTTCAAGCTCTACCCATGCTGTATCATCAAGTCCGCTGTCAATAACTTTTTGGAAATAATACGCTACACGAGCCGTACCGTAGTAACCGTTACTGTTAATTGCAAGGATTGACTTGGGGTCGAATGTGCCGTCCTCCTTGAACTTAATGTTTGCTGCACTTGCATATCTTATAAGAACTCTTCCGTCTGTATTATAAAGGAGAATATCACCCTCTTTAAGAATTGACGTAAAATCACTCTTATTTTCAGGAGCGTTCCATAATTCCTTTGCATTGAAATATGTCTGTTGACCCACTCTGCGGAAAATCGAATCTCCTGCCTTTGCAAGGTCCATCTCAAACAGTGCGGTATTCTTATTTGTTGTAACCTTTACAGTTGAACCGCCATACTGACCTTCAACCTCATAAATCTCTTTATCATCCTTTTCATCATAGCCCTCTGAAATCTGCTTAACAACCATGATTGAAGGACCGCCCTCGGCTGTTCCCATATCTGTATAAGGAGCTGCCGACTCTGCACTTGCAGTAAAGTTTACAATAAGGTTAGCCTTCATGCCGTCTACTTCGCCTACAATGAAGTTACGTGATGAACCGTTCTCTCTTACTACATAGTTTGAAGCTACAGTTTGACCAACCGAGTAGTTTGAAGAATCCTTCATGTCTTTCTCTTCCTTCGGAACTGTAAACTCTACAATACCGTCGTTAATCGTATAGCCTGCTACAGCGCCGCTCATTGAAGCTTTGCCTGTTAAATCTGACGGATTAACTCTTAAAGCGCTTTCATCTGATACTTTTGATACATCTACCGCAAGATAAAGTCTTGAAATTTTATTTGTGCTTGAATTCATCTTATACTTAACAAGTCTTATCGGTGTTGAACCCATTGCTAAGAATGCACTTTTATTGATTTCACCGCTCTTTGTTATAGCGTTGAATACCTCGTCGCTCGTCTTTGACGAATTTGACATATCCTTAGCGCCCCAGAAGTCAACATTTGAAGCAAGAGTAGCCTCAACCGTATTACCCTCCATTGTGAACAGCTTTATAATTCTGTCATCGCCTGTTTCCGAATCATAAGCGTTTACAATCCAGCCGTACTTTTCGCCCGACTGAAGCATACCGTCAGCCGACGCCGACTCTGTATAACCGATTCTGTTGAACTTGTCAAGATAGAACACGCCCTGTGAACCAACCTTAATGTCGTCAACCGCGTTAACGTCAACCTCATACTTGTCGCTGCCTACTGTAGCGTAAGTTTTGCCGTTGCTGTTTGATTTGCTCTTTACCGAGCCTGTAATGCTCTCGCCTGTTACAACAAACTCAATCGTTTCGTTTGCAAGGTCTCTCTTTATTGAAGCAACGTCGTTCTTCTTCAGATTTCTCGGCGCAGCCTCAATACCCTTGATTGTTGTTGTAAGCGTTAAATCACTTACTGTTTCGTCAACGTCAATTGTTTCGCTTGCGTCGTTGATTTTACCGATAACCTTCTTTGTTGTAGCCGATGTTACAAGCATTGTTTCATAGGAGTCTACGAATATAATATCATAACCCGTCTTGCTTGAATCGTTTTCAACAAGCTTAATCTGACCTACCGCAGGCTTTAAGAACTCTGCATACGGTATCGGCTCAAATACGTCCTTGCCGTCATCGTCCTTTGAAACATTGTAAAATCTCGGGCTCTTGCTGTTTGCTTCCTGAGCCTTGTTGTATTCGTCTTCATCAATCAATGAACCGTTATATACTATAACAGCGTCCTCGGAAATTTTATATGTCTTTGAACCCGAAACCTTGATTGAGCCTGTGCCTCTTCCCGCAATCTCAAACTCATCAATGTCTTCAAGCTTATCGTTGTCAAGAACAACCGTTTCGGTCTTTGACGCGTCCTCTGCGATAGCTACAACCTTTTTGTTGTTCATGCTGTCGTCAGTATAGAAATATGTGATATTCGACGCAAGAAGGTCATCTATATTTGTAAGGTCTGTTTCATATATCTCGTCTTCGTTGTCAACGTTCTTGCCGTCTTCTCTTGTCTTTGTAATAAGAATCTGACCGTTGTTTGACTTCTTTGATGTCAGCGATGTTGACGCTGTTGACATAAGAATACCCTTTGCTTCCTTAATATCGAAAGCATGTTCCGCAAGTGTCTTTTCCGTGTTTGTGCCGTAAGCTGTACCGTCAAGCTCATTGTAGTCCGCGAGAAGCGTATTGTATACAAGCTTAATGATAAGTCCGCGCTCTGCGGCAACGCCCTGCGTACCCTGCGCGCTCTTTAAAAGATTTCTCTCAGCGGCAATTTTAAGGTAACCGTTGGGGTATCCGCCGCTTGACTCTGCAAGAGTTTTGCAGTTAAGCGCACATACAAGCATCTTTACAGCCTGCTCGTAAGTAACATTTCCGTCGGGCTGGAATGTTCCGCCGGGGAAACCGTTAATAATCGACAATGCGCTTGCCGACTGAATTGTATCGGCAGCCCAGTGGCTTGACGCAACGTCCGAATAAATTCCGTTGTACGGTGTTGTGGCAGGATTATTGATTGTTCTCATTATAATCGCAGCCATTTCCGCTCTTGTAACAGACGAATCGGGCTTAATGCTGCCGTCCTCATAACCTGTTATAATGCCGAGCGCCTTACATAGTGAAAGCGCCTTTGCATAGTAGTTGTCGCTGCTGTACTTTGACGCCTCGACAACCGGCGCTGACGGCGCTTCCGTTGCCGCAGGTGCTTCTGTAGCAGCAGGAGCCTCTGTCGCTTCCGCCGTCGCTTCAGGTGCAGCCGTAGCTGTTACTTCCGCGCCGCTGTTATCTTCGTCCTTGTCCGCGTCTGCAAAAACGGAGAAGGAAGCCGAGCTTACAACCATCGCGCCTGCAAGTAACGCGCAAATTAAGTTCTTAATTTTTTTACTCATTGTAAAAATCCCTCCATAAAATATTTTTAATTCTCCCTGCCCCCGTTCCTTTACGGACTGCGGGCTATTATATAATAAAATCGGATTTGTCCGACTTATTAACATTACTTAACTTATTGATTATATAATATAATCAATACTCTAAACAGTTAAAAATCAGCGGTTTTTGTTCAAAAATCAGTTGTCTGCCTTTTGCTTTGCAATACGCGCGTATTCTTTGTATTCAAGCGGCGAAATCCCCGTATATTTCTTGAATACCTGACTGAAATACTGCGAATTTGAGCCGTAGCCGACTTTTTCCGCCACCTCGTAAATCCTGTCCTTCTTGCCGCAGACTATCAAATCTTTAGCCATTTCCATGCGCTTTTCCATAACGTAATGAGAAAAATTCTTTCCCGTTTCCTTTTTAAACAGCTTGCCGAGATAATCGACATTCGTGTAAAGGATATTTCCCGCAATCCAGCGAAGCGAAAGATTTTCGTTGCTTACATTCTCCTCGATAATGCTTATGGTATCCTTTACAAGTGCACTGTAAATCTTTGCGTTTTTCGGCGCGTTTGCCGTTACGATTTCTCTCGATTTTTCATTTATGAAGTTCTTGATTTTGCTTAAGCTCTCCGATTTCTGGATTTCCACAATTCCCTTCATATATTTATCAATCTTCTCTACCTCACAGCAGCGTATAATACACACGTACATTTCAAGGCAGTATGTCTTTGCGACCGCGGGCTTCGGGGTTGACTTTTCAAGAGCCTCGAAAAACGATTTGAGCAGCACGCCTACTTTTTCCGCGTCGCCGTTTTTGACGGCGCGCTCAACATTGCCGTACTGCGGCTTTATTTCCGCATTTCCGTGACTTCTCCTTATGTCGTTTGCGTAAACAATCTCCGAGCCGTCCGCGTAAAACAGATATTCCACCGAGTCGGCAAGCCTGTCATACCCTGTCGGGGCTTCGGATATTCTCAGAATATCGCTGTAAATCGCCGCTATATTATAATTGTAGCAGGACTGCATATTTTTTCTGATATTTTCAAGACATTCCGCCAGCACGCGCTGTTTTACCATGCTCGTAATAATCAAAAGACAATCGCTTAAAATTGTACATAAAAATAAGTTGTCCCCGCCTATTATCTGCTCCGCCATATTTTTAAGAAAGAACAAATCGGGTTTTACTCCGATTGGCTTCAAAATCGCCATACGCATTTCCGTAAGGCTGTCTACATTAAAGGTTCTGCAATATATGTTAAAAATCTCGTCGGTGTCGCCCAGACCAAATATGTACTCTCTGAGAAACTGTTCTTTGATAATCGGCTTTACCCTCTCCGCCTCATTTATGAGCATCTGCTCGAATTCCTTAGACGCGGCTCGGTCAAAGCCCTTTACGGCAGCGTCCATTCTATACATCGTCTGCCTCCTTACCGCTGTTTTTTTGTTAACAAATCCATTATACACGATTTGTCCGATAATTTCAAGTAGAATATTTTACATACGTACCTTTTTAATACGCGCCGCGTTTAAAAAGCACGGCGAAAATCGTTTTTATAATGAGCTCAATATCAAGCATCATTGAGCGGTTTTGTATGTATTTAATATCCATTTTTATCCAGTCGTCAAAGGATAAATCGCTGCGTCCGTAGGTCTGCCAGTAGCACGTAAGCCCCGGAGTAATCAGCAGCCGCTGTTTTTGGTAATCGCTGTACTGCTCCACCTCGCGCGGCAGGGGCGGACGCGGGCCCACTATGCTCATGTCGCCCTTTATTATGTTCACAAGCTGCGGAAGCTCGTCAATGCTGTATTTCCGTATAAATTTCCCGACTTTCGTAACCCGCGGGTCGTCACGCATTTTAAATGCGGGTCCCGACGAATAGTGGTTGTATTTAAGCAGTTCGTCAAGCCTTTTATCGGCGTCGGGACACATGCTGCGGAACTTGTACATTTTAAACGGCTTGCCGTTTTTTCCTATACGCGTCTGCGAATATATTACGTTCCCGCCGTCGCTTTTTACCGCGATTGCCGTAACCAGCATCAGCGGCGACAAAACGATAAGCGCGAGAAGCGAACAGAATACGTCGAATATTCTCTTGACAAATTCATATGACGGACGCGGGACATAATCAATAATAATACCTTCTTCCTGCGGTATTACGCCGTTTTTTTCCGCTAACATGATTATCTCCCCCTAACCATCTTAATACCAATTTATGTCTATTACCGATATTTCCGGAGCGTTGTTAATTCTCGGAATTACTCCCGACCAGCCTAAGCCCCGTGTTATAATAACCTTGCTGTTATCTATTTCATGATAGCCGTCGCAAAGCTTCGGGAAAAGTCCCTGGTCGGCGGCGTACAAGCCGCCGATTATGGGCAGCCGTATCTGTCCGCCGTGCGCGTGACCGCAGATAGCCAAATCTATATCATAATCGTTCAGCGTTCCGAGGAAATTTTCGGGATAATGCGTAAGCACAAGCTTGAAATTATCGCTTTCCTCCATTGCCTCGTTAAAGAATTTCGCCCCGTATTGTCTGAACTGCGGCGGGCCCTGCGAAAGCCCTATAATCTCAAGCTTTGACAGTCCTATTTCCACCGTTTCCGTTTCGTTGTTCAGAATTTTTACGCCCATTGCTTTCAGGTCGTAGTAAATCTGCGACTCCTTAAAGAGCATCGCGTCAAACTCATGATTGCCGAGACAGTAATATATAGGCGCGGTGTCGTGCAGACGCGCGCACAAATTAGAAACAATACTGTAATCGGGATTGCTTTCCATGTTCATATCGCCCGCCATAACAATAAGGTCGGGGTGATACGACTGGATTTTCTTGACAAGCTTTGAATTGTTCTCGCCGAATTCCTTCAGGTGCATGTCGGAAACCGCGACAATACGTACATTATCGACAACCTTGCTTGACTGTACCTGATAGAAGGTCGGGCGCAGCGTGTTGTTTAAATGGATATTCCACACACAGCCGAACGCGATTACGGCAATAAAGAATATTACTGCTATTTTTACAAATATACGCCCCTTGGACTTCCGTTTTTCCTGTTTTTTTGCCCTTTTAGCCTCTTTTTTAGCTGCCTTATCCGCTTTTTTTGCGGCTTTGTTATCGTCTTTCTTTTGGGCTTTTTCGGATTTTTTCTCCGCTTTTGCGGCTTTTTTGCCGCCTTTCTTTTCAGCCTTTCTGTTTGCCTTTTCGGCTTTTGCAGCCTTTTTTGCGGCTGTCTTTTCCGCTTTTTTTGCGGCTTTTAATTCTTTTTTAGACGGCTTTTTTGCAGCTTTCGTCACCGCTTCCGCCGCAGTGTCAAAAGCTTTTTCCGCTTCCGCTGCCGTTTCCAAAACGGGTTCGGGCTCCGGCGCCGTAACAACAGGCTCTGATACCGCCTTAACCTCCGTCTTAACCTCTTCTTTAATCTGTTCTTCTTTTTGTATGCGGCGGATTGGCATTTCCGCATCGTTATTCATATTTATCTGATTTAACGCTTTTTTAAACTTATTCATATATACCTCCCGCTGTTATTCCGCCGGCTTACGGAACGTAAGGCTCATCAGCGCTCTGATATTGTAAATATTCTCCGTTGTCGTTTCGGAAACCGCAACGGAAACCTCCAGGAACTGAGTCGGATTTTGCGTGTTATGATAATCAACAAATTCCTTCAGATATGCCGCGAAGTCGCGCGCTCTCTGGAGCGTACAGTCCTCAAACATACCGAAGAACTGGTCGCTGCCGTTATATCCCACAAATCCGTAGCTTGAAGCGGCGCGTCTTAAAATCTTACCGAACGCCTTTAACAGCTCGTCGCCCGCTTCTCTGCCGCCTTTTGAATTGACATTTTTCAGATTTTCAATCTTAATGAGCAGGAAGCAGAACGAATCGTTAAGCTTGCCCTGACTGTATTCGTCAATAACAAGGTCGCATTTCGCGCGGTTCGGAACTCCCGTTTTGCGGTCTGTATACATCAGATAATCGAGGAAGTCCTTTGAACGTCCCAAAACAACCGCTCCGATACATCCGCCGAGGAAGAATACAATAAGCGCGAGGATAATATAAATCTGCACGTTGATTTTTTCCGAAGTATAAATACTCGAAAGCGTTGATACATTATACGCGCCGACATACTGATTATATTCGTCAACAGTGTCCGATACCGTGCTGTAAAGCTCCTGCAATTGATTTGTTATGTCGTTTATGCTTGCCTCAATCGCGCTCTTGTTGCTTGTGTCGGTATAGCCCTTTTCCTCAGCCGCGGTGAAGATGCCGAGCATTTCCTTTTTATGCTCCAAATCCACCTGCGCCTTTTCCTTCTGGCTTTCAAGCTCGGTATATTCCTTTATAAGCGTATCATAAGTTGTTTCGGTGTTTACCTGAACGTCGTCCCATTCCTCATAGACGTTCTTTAATATGTAATCGCTCGCGCTGTTGCCCTCTTCGCCCTGAGTTCCGTAGTGATATTCAACACCCTCTTTGTTCTTCGCGCTGTACTCGTCAATAAGCGACTTTAAGTCGTTTGATTTTGAGTTCATATTGTCAAGGTCAAGCTGGCACTGCGCTATGTCGCTCTCGTATTTCTTGATAAGCGTTACCCTGTCGTTTGAAATCATCTGTTCGAGGATAAGCGAATATACCTGCGGTATGTCGTATTCCTCCAGCGAATAGTAAATTTCATACAAATCCGAGAAAGAATATCCCGTCGCCGCCGACCTGAAATCGGGGTGCGTCGAGCGCTTTGCCGCAAGATAATCGGTAATGTTCGTAACCCAGTTTTCAAGAATTTCAACACGTTCTATATAGTCGTACTGGCTGTCCGCCTCGTTGATTTTATTGTTCGGCAGCGTCTGCTGATTGATATATTTCTCGCCGTAGGAAATAAAGTAGTTCTTGATAATGGAATCAAGCACTTTTCTTGCAAAATCCTTTGTATAGTCGCTCGATACGGAATACGAAACGACATAATCGGTCGGGAAATACTCATATTCCTCGCCCTTTTCAAGCAGCGCCTCCTTTTTTGTTTCCTCGTCGGGAGGAGTAATGCCCTCTACCTTACATTTTGACCGTATCGTATCGGCGCTTATATTCGAGTCAATATCCTCCAGAACATTCGTAATAACCGAGGACGAATAAATCTCCGTAACGTCTAAGTCGTCGCCGCTGGGCGTTTTGCCCCTTGCCGCGTCCTTATTGGTATAGCTTATAATCGTCTGAGCCGTATATTCCTGATTATACATGGCGTATTTATATACCAAAAACGCGCCGAGAACGGATACGATAAATATGAGATGCTTCCATTTATTAAGGTAGCGGAGTAATTCAAAGTTTTTCATTGTCAAATTCTCCCCTTTCCCTTATATATCCGTCAGCCAAATATCCCAAAACGCAGATTACAAGCAAAAATACAATGCTTGAAAGTATAACGTCCTGAAGAAGTATTATATTAAGTCTTGTGTTCCCCGAAACTTTAAAGCTTAAATAGTCCTTTGTGGCATATTTAAGGTAATCTCTGTCCGTGGAATTGGCGATTGACGCAACCTGTCTTAATTCCTCGTCAACGGTTTTTATAAGCTCGTTTGCCTTTTCGTAATCCTCCTTTGACGGAGTTGAATTCTGGATTTTTCCCATAATGTCGTTGTTGCCGATAATCGTTCTCTGCACCGAATTTCCCTGTCCGAGGAAATAATCGGCGTCAAGCGTCATATAATCCGTGCCCGTATTTGTCCTTGACATATAATACTGGTTTCTTGAATTTATCGACGGAACCATTACCGTGCCTATCATTCCCGAGTCATAGTCCGACACGCTTTTCTTGCGGACGTCGTAATCTATCATATATTTGCGGTACTTCATATCCATTACCTTGTTTGAATAGCCCAAGGTGCGCAGATACAGCGCGTTATCACGTGCAATTCCAGACTCTCGCACAAACGCGTCATACTTCTTTATGCTGTAATTCTGCACATTCTGAAGCATTTTTCTGACCGTCTGGAAGCTTTCTCCCGTTTCCTCGGAGCTGAAAGTAGAATTTTCGCCTATTCTCTGCTCGATATAGCGGAGCATCTGGTCGGATTTCTGCTGAAACAGCTTTCCTATTTCTATGTATTCGATATTGCTTATATCGTCAAGCTTATATTTCAAAACGGATTTGCTGCCTACGTAATTATCATGAAAATACTCATTATACGCCTTGCATATAAGGCTCATCATATCCTTTGTCGAAACGTCCTTAATCTGCCTGTTCTTCGTGTATTTTATCTGATAGCTTGAAGATATGTAATATGACGTCTTGTCTTCAAGGTCTATCGAATGAGCGTTGTTTTCATAAATATCTATATTTGCGGCAAGCTCCTGCGGCGTTATTATATCGCCTATACCCGCGTAATCTATGGCTCTCTGCATAACCTCGTCGGATTTGAACTCATAGATATTATATCTCGTCTTATTGGGATTTTGTCCCTTTGACGCCTCCTCGTAGTTTAAAGAAAGCGTTACGCGGATTGTTTCATGTCTGAACAGCGCGAAAAATATCGTCGACGCAACCACAAATATAAGTAAAAGAGAAAATATATTTTTCCTGTTGCTCCATACTATAAAAAAGCTTCTTTTTACCGGATTCATATCCGCAAGCTTTAATTCCCCGAGATTTTTACGTTTTCCGGCAAAAAAGTCCATAAACCGTTTAACCAGCTTATTCGGCTGCCTTTTCCTCTTTTTTTCCACCTTTAATTCCTCCGAACAAAAATAAATATTTCAATTTGTTTACAATATTGTATCATATATATTTCATACATGCAAGTATTTCCGCTATATTTTTTTCACACGTATCCACGGCCAGTAGAATTGGTCGGTATGCTCGGGCGTGTGCAGGGAGTACGCCATAGGCAAAAGCCTGAGCACCGCGCTCGTCCAATAGTAGTAAAGCGTGTTGTCCGTCGTATACGTCATGAATATGTACATCTCGCACATTATAAACAAAATTGCGGTTTTTTCGCCCTGCTTATTTACAAGCCATCTGTACTGGAAGGGCCATGTATAAAACAGCCACGCCAAAAAGCCGAAAAAGCCAAGCTCGATATACACGGTCAGTATATTATTGTGCAGGGCAAGCACGCCTAATTTAATCTCAGGCGAATGTTCCGCAATATCATGCAGCAGCACGGTTGTGTATTCAAAGCCGTAGCCCAAAAACGCGATACTTATGTTGTAATATTTCTGTATGTAGTCGTATACGACATTTCTTCCCATGGTATCAATTTCAAAAAGCTCCATTACCTTTGTGAATATATCGTATCTCACGATGACGACATAGGCAAACGCGAACGCAACCGCGCCCCAGCATACTATATTGATAAGGATTATCCTCGTTTTGCCCCTTATAATGCCGAAAACTATTCCGAAAACAAGCGTTGCCAGCAGAGCCGCGACGGCTATTCTTTTCCAGCCCAGCACAAACAGCAGCGCGGATAATACTATGCTCACAATCCTTTCTTTATTCCGTTTTGCAAAAAACAGGAAATACAGCAGGAAAAATCCGAAGGTAAAGGTAAGGTCGTGTATTTCAATCGAGCGCATAAAATCCTTCTGGTCGCCGCCGCTCGATATAAAATATGAAATGGAGTCTAAACAGCCCGCTATGCCGTAATTGGGAATTTCCATAATAATTATTATCAGATTTGCCGCCGCAAGCCCGTAAAACATTACGTTTATCGACCGCTCGCCGAACATATAGCAGGCGGAGGAAATTATAAGCAGCACGAAAAACTGAAACATAAATTTCATTACGCCGCGAAGTATAAAGTCAACCGTTTCCATATTCATTATCCACAGGAAAACCGACCAGACAATAATCGCAAGCAAAATAAAGCCGTAAATCCCGAAAAACGAGCCTATTTTTTTAAGCCGTCTGAAATCCCCGCTTATAAACAGAACCGCAGCGCCGATTGCAACCGTAATCAGGCTTATTGCCTTCATATTTGTCGAATTGATTTGCTTGGAGTCGCCCAAAGCCGCAAATATAATGCACAGAATAAAAATTATTTCAAGAAATATCAGACCCGCTTTAGAGTCCAGTATACTCTTCTTTTGCTCCATTTGGCGCACCCTTCCCCTCTTGTATTATTTCTTCGCTTCTCTTTTGTATAATCACCGAATTTGGCGGATATTCACCCTTTATGACGCTGCCCGCGCCTATCACGCAGTTGTCGCCGATAACCGAACCCCGCAGTATGACAGTGTTCGCGCCTATCCAGACGCGGTTTCCGATAAATACAGGCGCGGTTTTATATGCGCTTTCCGTTTCCTCCGAACGCCGCGTGTCATGGTCGTGGTCATATATAAGAACATTCGGTCCGAAAGACGATTTTTTCCCTATTGTTACGCTGTCCATGCTGACAGCCATGCAGCCCTTGTTGAAAAAGCAGCCCTCGCCTATGCTGATTGTTCCGCCCGCCGCGGAAATTTCAACATCCTTTTTTGTATGTATATGCTTGTCTAAAAAAATTTTTCCTCCGTCACGCATGAAAATTTTCGTCGATGCCGAAATATCCTGCGCCCAGCCCGAATAAAAATGTCTGAAATTAAATATTTTTATAAACGCTATATGTATGAGCGATATTAAGCTTCGCGCATATAACAATATTTTCGTTTTCATAATCCGTCACCCTTCGTTATATAATTCAAGCGTCTTTTCCGTTACCGTGTCCCAGCTGTAGGTGTTTTTTATATATTCAAGCTGTTTTTCTTTTCCCGCCTTACCGTAAAATTTGCCGCGGGAAAGAATTTCCTCAAGCTGCGTTTTCAAATCCTCCGTATCGCTCTTTCTGAAAGTGTGACCGTATTCCCTCACGACGTTTTTTGTCGCGGGAATATCGCTTACAAGACATTCGCAGCCGCACGCCATAGCCTCCAAAAGGCTCAGCGGCATACCCTCGTGGTCGCTCGGCAGAACATAAAGACGGCAGTTTGAATACAATTCCCATAACTCCCTGCCCTCGATAAAGCCCGTAAATATAATGCGGTCGTCGCCCTCTGCCATTTCACGGATTTCCTTTTCGTATTCCGCCGAATGACTTACTCCGCCCGCAATTACAAGCTTTTTATTGGTTTTCATATTTGAAAACGCCTTTATAAGATACGGCAGCCCCTTAACGGGTACAATTCTTGCAAGGAACAGTATATAATCGTCCTTATTAAGACCGTATTTTTCCTTTATAATCTGCGGCTCAACATATTCGTGTATGTCAACGCCGTTATTGAATACTCTCGTTTCGCGTCCGTAATTTTCAAGAAAATACCGGCGAGTTTCCTCCGACAGCACAATTACTTCATCTGCGTATTTCGCCGCCATTTTCTCGCCGAATTTCAGAAATTTCACGGCAAAGCCCTGCCATTTCGACTGCTGCCAGTCAAGACCGTGGATTGACGCTATTGTCCGTATTCCGAAAAGATGCGGCAGCCAAATCATTGAGCACGGACCCTCGGCGTGAAAATGTATTACGTCATACCGACCGAAAAGCGCAAGAATTGTTGCGATTACAGTATAAACTATCGCGTTCAGCTTGCTTGTTTCAAAGGTAGGGACGGTTTTTATTCTAACGCCCCTGTATTCCTTCGTTTTTACCGTTTCCGCGCCCGAAACATGCTTTCCGCGCCTGTTATAAGCCGTAACATCATGTCCCAAAGCAGCCATTCTCACGGCGAGCGACTCCACTACGACCTCAACGCCGCCCTCGCGCGAGGGTATTCTCTTGTGTCCTATCATCGCAATTTTCATGTTATCCCTCCGCGCTCCCGCAAATTAAACTTTCATATATATTAAGCAGTTTTTCCGCGTATTCATCAATCGTATCGTATTTGATGTTTTTGCAGTTTTCCGTCAATCTTTGACGTAAACCGTTATTTTCACTTAGATTTTTTATTTTTTCTTTTAAATCATCTTTATTTCCGCTTTCAAACAGCAGACCGTTTTCCCCGTCCTTAATAAGCTCGGGAATACCTCCTATGTCCGCGCCGATTACGGGAGTCATAAGCGACTGCGCTTCCATTACCGAAAACGGACAGTTTTCCGCCCATTCCGACGGCAACACCGAAAAATCCGCGCCCGCGATTAAATCGTCAAGCTCTTGTCCGCTCTTGAAGCCGGCATTTTTTACATTCGGAAGTCTGTTTATTTCCTCCTCCAAATCGCCGCTGCCCGCAAAAACGAATTGTATACAGGGAAGCTCTGCCACCGCTTTAAGAAGTGTTCTTATGCCCTTTTCGGGCGAATACCGTCCGAAATACAGCGCGTAATGCTCCGTTTTTTCCATGTCGGAGGTCTTTTTGTCTATGAAATTATAAATTACCTCCGTCCGTCCCGCAATATCGGGATTTTTTGATAAAATACTTTCCATAAAACGGCTCGGGCAGATGATTTTGTCGGCGAGCCTGTAGGTGTGCAAATTCCTGTAAAGCCTTGCCTCCGCCGCGCCGATTATGCTTCTTGCACGTGACGAGTGAATACATTTGTTTTTTACGCACCCCGAAAAACGCCCGCCAAGACATTCACTGCAAAGCTCCGTTTTATTCGGATTTATAAGCGTGTGGTTCGGGCACACCCACTGCACGTCGTGCGCGGTATGAACAATCGGGATATTGCCGCGCTTTATTTCATGCAAAATCGACGGCGTAATCTGAAAATTTATGTTGTTCGTATGAACAACGTCGGGCTTAAACGCGTTTATAAGCCTGCGGATTTCTTTCCGCGCAGAATTTGAATATATAATTTTAAAGGGATATGTAAGATATTCGGGCGAAAGCTTATGAAAATCCTTGTGCTCCGTGTAGGCATTTCCCGTGTTTGCGACTATGTTTTTTTCGTCGTACATTCCGAAATACTGCACTTCATGTCCCATTGCCGCGAGCTTTTCTCCGAGCTTTAAAAAGTACGTTTCCGCGCCGCCTTTTTGATATAAATACTTGTTGACTAATAATATCCGCACCCAAAATCCCTCCAAACCGCCTTATTTTATTATATCACTCCGTCCGCAAGAAGTCAATACAAACGCGCCGCGAACAATCGCCCGCGCGGATAAAACATACAAGGCAATACACCTTTTGTTAACCATTGACAAAAATATAATTCTGTCATATAATAAAAATAATTGTTCAAATACAAGTACCCTGTTTAGAAATGTGAGGCGATTGCATGAATAAGAAGCACGAACAAATATCTTTTAATTTGTTTGACCTGTTTGATGAACAAGAAAACAATAAAAATCATAATACTTCTACAGATGAATCTGTTCAACTTCCATCAATAGACTTCTCGACTTTATTTACAGATATTACAAATATAGAATACCTTAGCAACGGTCATTCTATGGCTATTTGCGCTGATAGTTTAGTTGTTCTTAAAAAAATAAAAGATAAATCAATCAATTTAATTTTCGCTGATGCCCCTTATAATATTGGTAAAGATTTTGGAAATAATGTCGATAAATGGGAAAATGTTAACTCATATATTATTTGGTGCAAACAATGGATTGATGAATGTATGCGGGTTTTAACTGATGACGGAACAATGTATTTTATGACGGCAACACAGCACATGCCATATCTTGACACCTTTGTTTCGGAAAAATATAATGTGCTTTGCCGTATTGTATGGACTTATGACAGCTCAGGCGTTCAATCAAAAAAAATATTTGGTTCTCTTTACGAACCAATTCTGATGATAAACAAAAACAAAAAATCAAAATATACCTTTAATTATAAGAACATTCTGGTTAAGGCAAAAACAGGTGCTGAACGCAAGTTAATTGACTACAGAAAAACACCTCCTCAACCTTATAATACAGAAAAAATTCCAGGCAACGTATGGAATTTTAATCGTGTTCGCTTTAAAATGAACGAATATGAAAATCACCCAACTCAAAAACCCGAAGCACTTTTAGAAAGAATAATCAAAACTTCATCAAACCCTGGTGACATTGTGCTTGATCCCTTCTCGGGCTCTTTTACAACTTCATCAGTTGCCACACGTTTAGGGCGTTATGCAATTGGTATTGACCTTAACGATGAATACTTTAAAATAGGTATTCGACGCACCGGAATAGAAACACACTATCAAGGTCAAAATCTTATTAAAGAAAAAGTTCGAAAAACAAACGCAAAATCAAAATATGCAAGAGGTTAAATCATGAAAATTACAGAAGATTTTATTAAGGATATTTTAAAAGCTGATTATAAGCAAGATTTTCAATATATTTATGACAATAGTCTTTTATTGCAATATCTTGATAAAAAAATGAAGGCTATTCATGGAAACAGTAAAACAAGAAGAAGTCTGGCAAACATATACGCAATTTATTCTATACTGTTTTTCTATAAAGATGATTTCTATAACAATCCACAAGAATACATGAAATTTGACGGTTACGATTATATGAGCTTATTTAATTTTTATCGTAGCTTATATGGCGGCAACAAATTGCAAAATCACGCTCTTAATTCTCGCGTAAACGGAGAATTTAAAAATAAATTTCCGTTATGTCAAAATGACTTGATTATTATCAATAATGGAAAATATCTTTTACATATTGACTATATTTATGTTGATGATAAGGATATAAGTAAAACTGTTTGCAAAATTATTGAAAAATATGTTGATTTGCTTATGGCAAAAGACCACGCTTTGATTAACATTTTACATGAATTGCAAGAGTTGACAGATTATAATGAAAAGAAGCAGCAAATAAATATTCTTTTAACGGAAGATGCAGAAGCGCGTATTTTTGAAATAATTAGTTATGCTATCCTAAAGAACCATTATAAAAATGTTAAAGTTTATTTTGGATATTCTCGTAACAATATTCAAGAAGCAAAATTACAGCTTTATAAAACAGGACGAACAAATGCAAATGATGGAGGAATTGATTTCGTAATGCGTCCAGTCGGTCGTTTCTTTCAAGTTACAGAAGTAAATAATTATGATAAATATCTTCTTGATATTGATAAAGTGCTGCACTTTCCAGTTACTTTTGTAATTAAAACAAAAGACACAAAAGAACATGTCTTATATGAACTCAATAAATATATTGATAGTCGTGCCCATGGTATGCGGATAATTGAAGAACGCTATCATAAAGCTATCGAAGAAATTATTACAATTAACGAATTGCAACAATGGACAAACGAATTAGATAACAACGAAATTGACAATATTATTCGTGATATAGATATTTATTATAAACTTGAAATGAATATAGATAATAGTGATATTAAAGAATGATATTTTGCGGTTATTAACGGTTATTATATCAATAATTTGTAATATGACTTTTGTTGATAATAAGTATAAATATACTTATGTAACAAACAGTTATTCCTTTACTATGAAGGGATTGAATTTCAATGAAAGAGAAGATTTTGAATTTACTGAAAGCTTCGGATACATATGTTTCGGGCGAAAAAATCAGCAATGAAACGGGCGTTTCCCGCGCCGCTGTCTGGAAGCATATACAGCGGCTCCGCGCCGAGGGCTATAAAATAAGCTCCTCTACAAACAAGGGCTACCGTCTTGAATTTGAGCCCGACATTATCACGGAAAACGGCATAAAAACAGGGCTTAACACCGAGTTTATCGGTCAGAATATATTTTATTACGACGAAACAGACTCCACAAACAACCGCGCCAAGGAGGAACACACGGCTCCTGACGGAAGTCTTTTTATCGCTGAAATCCAGAATAACGGCAAGGGCAGGCTCGGCAGAAGCTGGGAGGCGCCTGCGGGAGTTGGTATATGGATGAGCCTTCTTCTAAAACCAAAGCTTTCCCCCGCCGATGTTACACAGATTACACTTATAGCAGGTCTTGCCGTATGCAGAAGTCTTGGACACGA
>CAZBXN010000021.1:0-18255 GCA_964496015.1 uncultured Lachnospiraceae bacterium
GCGTAACGCAGCTTGAAATTATGCCCGAAATGTCGGAAACAAGGCTTCCGAATAACCCGTGGCCCGAATGGCCGAGAATTAAAAAAACCGATTACGGTCAGGAGGAAGCGATTTACCTTTACGGCAAAGACCCGCGCGAATATCTGACGACAATCACTAAAATCGAGGGCGACGAAAAGGGCAAGGTAAAGGCTGTTCATACCGTTGAGGTTGACTGGTCGGACGGCTCGCCAAAGCCCGTAAAGGGCACGGAAAAGGTTCGCCCGTGTCAGCTTGTGCTTGTCGCAATGGGCTTTTTAGGTCCCGAACAGGAGCTTTTAAAACAGCTTACGCTTGATACAGATAGCCGAAGCAATGTTCTCGCAAACGAGAGCGACCATAAAACAAGCCTTCGCGGCGTGTTCGCGGCAGGCGACTGCCGAAGAGGTCAGAGCCTTGTAGTGTGGGCAATACGCGAGGGACGCGAAGCGGCTGACGCGGTTGATGAATATTTAATGAAATAAATTGTTTTTTGGCAGCCGATTTTCAGTTAAATTGCTCGCTTGACAAAATCGGCAATTTAATATAAAATATGTAATGTCGGACAGCCAAAAGAGCGTAGAATTCACGGCGAATTCTACGCTCTTTTTTTGCGGTATCGGCGCAGTTTTCAGGCAGCTTTTCTCTGATAAAGACTCCAAAAACAACATAATTTACGGAGGTCTTTATGAATAACAATCAAAACTCTCAATTTTTAGGAACGGAGAAAATTTCAAAGCTTATGTTGAAATTTTCCGTACCCTGCGTGCTTTCGCTGCTTGTAAGCGCGCTTTACAATATTGTTGACCAGATTTTTATAGGCAACAGCGAGCTAAGCGCGCTCGGCAATGCCGCTACGGGCGTTGTGTTTCCGATTTTCATTATTGCGCAGGCTTTCGCATGGTGCTTCGGCGATGGGTGCGCGGCGTATCTTAACATTTGTCAGGGCAGAAAGGATACGAAAAACGCACATAAAACCATTGGCAGCGGAATAACAATCACGCTGATTGTCAGCATTATACTTATGCTTGTTTTCTTTCCGCTCAAGCGTCAGCTCCTGACCCTGTTCGGAGCGTCCGAAAACAGTATCGGAATGGCGGTTGAATATTTTAATGTTATTCTCGCATTTTTCCCGCTTTATATGCTGTCAAATATGATGAACGCGGTTATCCGCGCGGACGGCAGTCCCGAATGGTCTATGGCTTCAATGCTTGCGGGCGCAATAACAAATATTATTCTTGACCCTGTTTTTATCTTCGGAACAAAATGGGGAATGTTCGGCGCGGCGCTGGCAACTGTAATCGGACAAACGGTTTCATTTGTAATTACGCTTGTCTACTTCTTCCGCACTAAAACGTTTAAGCTGAAACTAAAGAGCTTTTTGCCGAATTTCAGAGCATTTATGCCTGCCCTGCAGCTCGGAGCGTCGTCCTTTATTACGCAGATGACAATAGTTATAATTTCTCTTATCTGCAACATAATGCTTGCAAAATACGGCGCAATGTCGCATTACGGCGTAGATATTCCGATTGCAATTATCGGCATTGAAAGCAAGGTTTTCACTGTTATTATAAATATTGTCGTGGGCATAGTTCTCGGCTGTCAGCCTATTATCAGCTATAACATGGGCGCGAAACAATACGGCAGGGTAAAGGAATTATACCGTAAAATTCTCTTGTGTACCGTAGTTATCGGCGTCGCCTCCACGCTGCTGTTTGAACTTGCTCCGCGCGCGGTGGTAGGCATATTCGGCTCGCCTACCAATATCCCAAATCCCGATGATTATTGGACATTCGGCACGCTGACATTCAGGATTTTCCTATGTCTTGTAACCTTTACCTGTACAATTAAAATGACGTCGATATTCTTTCAGGCAGTCGGAAAACCCATACGCGCAGTTATCGCGTCTATGATAAGGGATATTGTCTGCTTTATTCCCCTGATTATTATACTTCCGCTGTTTTTCGGGATAGAGGGCATTTTATTCGCCGCTCCTGCGGCTGATTTAATAGCTATGATTGTAGCCGCGGTTTTAACGGTTACATTTATGCGAACGCTTAAAACCGAGCGGGGAAAAGAATAATTTATTTATTTTTGTCTGTTATATCAATAATGGCTTTATCGCATAAAGCCATTATTTTTTTGAGTTCCTTTTCACACAGATTTTTGTCAAAGTCATCGCCAAGACCTAAATATAAATTTAACGCTGACGATAAACGGTATAAATCATGTATGGTTTGTTTTAAATTGTTCATAATAAATACTATCTCCTATATAAATTTATTTAGTTACAAACTAATATATATATTATATTAGCATATTTAACTATTTTTTTCAAGATGATATTCTTTATACAAAGGAGAAAGTTTTATGAAAGATATATACAAAATGGAATATATAAAATTGGGACTGAAAATATCGTATTATCGTAAAATGTGCGGTATGACGCAGGAGGAGCTTGCCGAAGCTATTGGAAAAAACGCATCTTTTATCGGACAGGTTGAAGCTCCAAATATGTCTGTTGCGATAAGTCTTGATACTTTGTTTGATATAGCAAATGTGCTGAGTGTTCCTCCGCATAAATTCCTTGACTTTGAGGATTGAAAATTTTATTCATATTTTATTCATAAAATAAACACAACTTGTTTACAATCAATTCATACCAGTGTCAAATATATGTTGTATCATTGATATTGAAATTGAAAGACAAGAGGTATATATTAGAAAAAGTCAGGTAATAATGCTAAGAGGAGGATGACAGAAATGAAAAAATACCCATACACTGAATCCACTGATATGATTATTTACAACGCAAAGCCGAAAAAGGAAAAGAAACGCAGGCTCAGTATGGCTATAGTCTGCACGGCATTGGCGTCAAGCGTATTCACAGCAGCGATTTTCGGCACAGGCTTTTATCTCACAACAAGAAATAACGCGAAGAACGCGCCGCTTACGCAAACGGCTGCGGCGACAACCGAAAACAATACGCCGGGCAGCGACGCAACCCTGACAACAACGTATAAAAACGGCAAAAAGGTGCTTTCGACAATGGAGATTGCGTCACAGGTAGGTCCGAGCGTTGTCGGCGTTATAAATAAAACCACGGTTCAGCCGCAGAGATATTACGACCCGTTTACAGGAAGGTCGTATTACTACACAGACCCGTCAACAGAGGGTCAGACGGTTGAGCAGGGAAGCGGTTCGGGAATAATTTTTCAGGACAACGGATATATCGTGACAAATCAGCACGTTATTGACGGCGCGTCGGAAATCTCGGTAATTTTGAACACGGGCGAGGAATTTTCCGCAAAGCTTATAGGTCAGGACAAAAAGACAGACCTTGCGGTACTTAAAATAGACGCGGGTTCTACAAAGCTTACGGCGGCAACCTTCGGCGACTCGACAACTGTTCAGGTCGGAGAGCCTGCGGTCGCGATAGGCAACCCGATGGGACAGGAATTTTCGGGAAGCGTTACGGCGGGAATTATAAGCGCCATAAACAGAACCATGACAATAGAAAACAGAACGTATAATCTTTTGCAGACCGACGCCGCGATAAATTCGGGCAACTCGGGCGGCGCGCTTATCAATCAATATGGCGAGGTTATCGGAATTAACTCGGTTAAGCTTTCAAGCTCAGGCGTTGAGGGCATGGGCTTTGCGATTGCAATATCGCAGGCGAAGCCGATTATAGACGATTTGATGTCGTCGGGCTATGTTAAGGGCAGACCGCTTGTAGGCATAGGCATTAAAAACACGGGCTACGGCTTGTTTATTGCAAGCGTAAGCGAGGGCAGCGGCGCTGCCGAAGCAGGTCTGAAGGTTTACGATATGATTTTGGAGGTTGAGGGTCAGAAGGTTTCATCGGTTGAAGATGTAAACAAAATCCGCGATACGAAAAAAGCGGGCGATACTTTGACCTTTAAGATACTGCGCGACGGGGAAACAATGGAGGTTAAGGTTAAATTAACCGAGGACAATTCCTCAAAAGAGCAGTAATATACGCAATCGGCGGTAATGAAAAAGCTATACAGTTATACTTGAATTGGCTGCAAAAGCAGCCGATACCATCCTTTTTTTCATATGCCCCCGCCGTAAAGGCGGGGGTCCCCCCACCAATTTCAAATGCTTAAAGCATTTGAACAATAAAAAAACTGCCGGGAGGCAGTTTTTTTATTGCATTTTCCAGCCGTCAATCGCGCTGTCCTGTATCGCGCGAAAAAGACGTTTGCGAAGTCCCGGCGTAGTTTCTTTTTCAATCTGCTTAATCAGATTTTTCATGTATTCGCGCTGCGTCGCGCCGTTTGCGGGACATGGATTGTGCACAACGGGAATATCATAGTTCCGCGCAACGCCGCGAATATCGCGCTCGCGAACGTAAATCATCGGGCGGATTTGCGTAATATCGGTGCGGCTTAAATATGTCACGGGCGAAAAACAATGTATTCTGCCCTCATGGATAAGACTTAAAAAGAACGTTTCGAGAACGTCGTCGTTATGATGCCCGAGTGCGAGTTTTTTACAGCCGTTCTCAATCGCAAGGTCGTTGAGCGCGCCGCGCCGCATTTTCGCGCAGAGCGAGCAGGGATTTTTTTCCTGACGAATATCAAAGATTACTTCTTTGATATTCGTGTATTTTACAATGAATTTGACATCCAAGCTGTCGCAGAGAGCCTGTATTTTTGAATAGTCGGCGCGGTAGCCCATGTCGAGCGTTATCGCGACGACCTCAAACTTTTTCGGATAATACCGCGAAAGCTCGGCAAGCGAGCATAAGAGAACAAGGCTGTCCTTGCCGCCCGATACGCCGACGGCGATTTTGTCGCCCTCCTCAATCATGTTATAGTCCTCGATTGCCCGGCGCGTAAGACTTACTACTTTTTTCATGTATTTTCACCTTAAAATAAATTGTTTATAACATTAACTATCTTTTCCGCTGTTTCGGGCTTATTCATCGTGTAAATATGAATTCCGTCCACATCGTTTGACAATAAATCTATAATCTGCTCAACGGCGTAGGCAATTCCCGCCTGTTTGAGAGCTTCGGGGTTGTCCTCATATTTTGCGATTATACGCGTGAATTTTGACGGCATTGACGCGCCGCCCGAAAGCGAGCACATTTTTTTAATCTGTCCCGCGTTTGTAAGCGGCATAATTCCTGCCGTAATTGACGCGTTTATGCCTTTTTTCACGGCTTTGTCGCGGAAATTATAAAAAGCGTTATTGTCAAAAAACATCTGCGTCACGAGGAAATCGCAGCCAGCATTTACTTTGATTTTCAGGCTGTCTATGTCCGCGTCCAAATTCGGAGAGTCGGGGTGACATTCGGGGTAGCACGCTCCGCCGACCGAGAAGCCGCCAAAGCTTTTAATATCCGCCGCAAGCTCGGAGGCGTAATTATAATCGGTTTTAATCTGCGTTTCGTCGGCGGGTCTGTCGCCGCGGAGCGCGAGAATGTTTTTAATTCCGCGCGATTTTAAATCCGAAAGCGTTTCCCGAACCTCGTTTCTCGTGAGCGATACGCACGTCAGATGCGCAAGAGCTGTAATATTCAGTTCTTTTTCTATATATTCGGCAATCGCGGCAGTCTTTTTTGAAGTCGAACCGCCTGCGCCGTAGGTGACGCTCATATAGTCAATAGGCAGCTTTGACATCTGCTTAACCGCGTCTGTTACGCTGTCAATATTGTTATCCTGTTTTGGGGGAAACACCTCAAACGAAAGCACGGGTCTTTTTTTTGCAAAAATATCTTTTATGTACATTTGTCCCACCTCTTTTTGAAATTCTGTACTTGCTATTATATAACATTTTTGGTATAATGACAATAGAAAAGAGAGAAATAAATGAAAGAAAAGGAGAAAATCATGAAAATAAGAAAAGCGGTAATCCCTGCGGCAGGGTTCGGAACGCGGTTTTTGCCGGCGACAAAAGCCATACCGAAGGAGATGCTTCCGATAGTCGATAAGCCGACTATACAATACATTGCCGAGGAGGCTGTAAAGTCGGGAATAGAGGACTTGCTTATAATCGTATCGCGCGGCAAGGACGCGATTATAAATCATTTCGACAAGGCGTTTGAGCTTGAAACGATTTTGGAGCGCGACAATAAGCAGGAAATGCTTAAAGCCGTGCGCGAGGTATCGAGTAAAATTGACGTGCATTTTATACGCCAGCAGGAACAGAAGGGCTTGGGACACGCGGTGCTTTTTGCGAAAAGCTTTGTAGGAAACGAGCCGTTCGCCGTAATGCTCGGCGACGACGTAGTAGTAAGCGACAAACCGTGCTTAAAGCAGCTTACGGAGCAGTTTGAAAAAACAAACGCGTCCGTACTCGGCGTGCAGAGAGTGGGGAAGGAGCAGGTTAATAAGTACGGCATTGTGGACTGCGATAACATAGACGGCAGACTGTACAAAATGAACGGAATGGTTGAAAAGCCGAAAATTGAGGACGCGCCGTCCGATATTGCTGTGCTCGGACGGTATATTCTGACGCCTGCGATTTTCGATTGCCTTAAAAATACGGGCAAGGGCGCGGGCGGTGAAATTCAGCTTACCGACGCTATTGTGTCGCTCAGCAAATCCGAGGACGTGTACGCGTATGACTTCGAGGGAAAGAGATATGACATCGGCTCAAAGCTCGGATTTTTACAGGCAACAGTGGAATTTGCGCTTGAAAGAGATGATTTAAAGGACGAATTTTCAAGGTATCTCAAAGACGTGATAAATAAGCTATAAAAAAGCGGGACCGGTGCGTTAAAGCAACAGTCCCGCTTTAATTTTATATATATTTTTCAAGCATATCCTCGTAATCGTCAATCGAGTGCGCGCCGATAAGCTTTTCGGCGGGCTTTCCGTTTACGAATAATATGACGGTAGGGATTGACACAATAGCGTTTTGCGCCGCCAATTCGCCCTCGTCGTCAACATTTACCTTGCCGACCTTGATTTTGCCGTCATATTCCTTTGCGAGTTCCTCAATTGTCGGCGCGAGCATTTGGCACGGACCGCACCATGACGCCCAGAAGTCCACGAGAACGGGCATGTTGGATTTTAATACCTCGCTGTCATAATTTGATTTTGTTAATTGAATTTCCATTTGTTTTTCCTCCTTGTACTATGCGAAATTTGAATTACTGATAATCGGGCATTGAAGAATATATTGTATTCTGATGTCCCGAATTATACAGCGCGGTTTCGGTAAAGCCGCTGCCGCTGTATGTATATTGCTTAACCTCAAGCCCCACTGCCGTGGTTATAAATACGGTTATCGCGTTTTTGCCGTTGTCAAGCGCGTTTACCTCAAAATAAACGTTTCCGTTTTTGATGTATTTTTCAAGAAGAGTGTAATGACCGCCGTTTTCGTCGGATATTTCAACCACCCAGCTTTGACCGTCGTCCCATAAAACCTCGCCGTCGTCTGTTTCTGCGGACGTGTACAGCGTTACCTTTGCGCTTTTTCCGTTGTTCAGCAAATCGCCCTCAAAGCTGTTGAGCGTTGTCCATGTGTCCTTTGCCGCGCTGTCGTCCGTTTTTACGACCGTTCTGCCTGTTTTCTCGGGTTCGTTTACTTTAGCGGAGCTATTATTTTCCTCTTTTTTATTCTCCGCTTTTTTTTCTGTTTTATCCTGTGTTTTTTCGTTGTTGTCCGCAGGGGCTTCCGTGACTTTGGGAGAAGCCTTCGGATTTTCGTGCTCTACGCTCAGATGCGGCAGCGCGGACGTTACGCTGTTTTCACCCGCGCGCGAACCCCATGCGTAGCCGATTGACAGCAAAGCGACGGCAATTACAACCGCACCCGCAATTTTCAGAAATTTTTTCATAAATATCACTCCTCTGATTTTTTATCCGTATATTTTTTATCTGTAATTTTACATTCAATTCTTCCGTTTGTCATATCGGTTAAATCCGCAATAAGACGTTCGGTGTTTTCGACGGGACAGCATATTTTAAACGTCACTTCGTTATCGTAAACCGTGTCCTCCAAAATGTACCCCTCGCTTGCAATTTTATACTGCATTTTCCCGACAAGCGTATAATCAACCCTTGCGTCAACTATGTCGCAAAGACTGCGCAAAACAATCTGTGATTTTTCCAAGCCCTGCTTTGCGGAAGAACCGTACGCGTGAACAAGTCCGCCCGTACCGAGCAGCGTTCCGCCGAAATAGCGCGTCACAACGACTATGACGTCAACAATTCCCGCTTTTCTTATCGCGTCAAGCACCGGCATACCCGCCGTTCCCGACGGCTCGCCGTCGTCGCTGTATCGGAAAATGTTGTTTTCGTCAATAATATACGCGTAGACATTATGTGTCGCGTCGGGATATTTTGAGCGTATTTCGCTTAAAAACGCCAGCGCGTCCGCCTCGTTATCGACAGGCTTCACGCTTGATATGAATTTTGACTTTTTTTCAATCATAAGCGACTGCGACTGCTCTCTGACCGTTTTATAGCTGATTTTCCGTGACATATTGCTTTATCCTCTCATACATCGCCGCGTCCGCCATAAGCTCCATTACTGTACCCTCGGCGGCATATTCCTCGCTTAGTACCTTTTGACCGCTGTGCAGCTCGTTTACAAGGCTGCCCTCGCTGTAGGGAATACATACGCGTATTTTACGCTTTTTTCCCGGCGCGGTATCTGCAATCGCGGCGAGCAGTTCGTTTATATTTATGCGCTTTTTTGCGCTTATAAACACATTTTTTTCATAATCGGGCTTTCCGACGGGCTCTTCTGACAGCTTGTCGCATTTGTTAAACACGCCGATTATCGGCTTGCCCGATGCGCCGATGTCGCGGAGCACGCTTTCGACCACTTCAATCTGATGGTCTGCCTCATCGCTTGACGCGTCTATGACATGCAGCAGAATATCCGCGACTACCGCTTCTTCAAGCGTTGACTTAAACGCCTCGACTAAGTGATGCGGAAGCTTTCGGATAAAGCCTACCGTGTCAACAAGCATGATTTTGCGGTTATCGTCAAGCGTAATCGCGCGTGAGGTCGGGTCGAGCGTCGCAAAAAGCTTATCCTCTGCAAATACGTCCGCGTCCGTAAGCGTGTTTAAAAGCGTCGATTTTCCCGCGTTTGTGTAGCCGACAAGCGCGGCTGTGATTACTCCGTCCTTTTTGCGGCGGCTTCTGATTAAGCCGCGGTGCTTTTTCATCTCGTCTATTTCGGCTTCAAGCGATGAAATACGCTTTCTGATATGCCGCCTGTCGGTTTCAAGCCGTGTTTCGCCCGGTCCTCTTGTACCTATTCCCGCGCCCGTGCGGCTCATTTCAATACCTGCGCCGCGAAGTCTCGGAAGCTGATATTTTAACTGTGCGAGTTCAACCTGTAATTTTCCTTCGCCGCTTTTGGCGCGCATTGCAAATATGTCTAGTATCAGCATTGAGCGGTCAAGCACTTTTATTTCAAGGAAATCCGATATGTTTCTTAGCTGTATCGGGGATAATTCATCGTCGAAAACTACCATGTCCGCGTCAAGCGTTAAAACGGCGTTTTTTAATTCTTCAAGCTTTCCCTCGCCCATATACGTCGCCGCTTCAAGGTCGGTTTTATTCTGCACAACTGTGCAGACGACCTCGCCGCCCGCGGTTTTGACAAGTTCTTCAAGCTCCGAAAGTGACTCGTCCGTAGTGTCGGATAAAATATCGCGCAGACTGCGGTGCACGCCCGCGATTATAACGCGCTCTTTCTTCTCTTCGTTATTTTCCATACAGTCCCTTTCTTATTTTGCGCTTTTCAGTAAATTTTCAAGCTCCTGCCTGCTGAAAGTGTATTTGTTGTCGCAGAAGTGGCAGGTCAATTCCGCCTCGCCCTGCTCGTCTATAATTGACTGAAGCTCCTGCTTTCCTATTGAAATCAGAGCTTTTTCCATGCGCTCCTTTGAGCATTTGCACTCGTATTTCGGGACTGTAATATTGTTGTCCATAAGCATGTCAAAGCCCTCTGTCACCTTAAAAAACAGCTCCTCCGCCGTCATGCCGTCATGAATAAGCGTTGTGACGGGCGGCAGGGCTTCTATGATTTTTTCGAGCCTGTCAGCCATTTCGTCGGTCGAGACGGGGAGCATCTGTATCATAAAGCCGCCCGCGGCGATTGCCGAATTATCGGTATCCACCAGTACGCCGAGCGCGATACAGGTCGGGATTTGCTCGCTTTTCGCGTAATAATACGTCAAATCCTCCGCTATTTCTCCCGATACAAGAGGAACTTGTCCGATATACGGTTCTTTAAGCCCCAAATCGCGGACTACGCTCAAATATCCTTTGCCGACGCCACCGCCGACATCGAGCTTTCCCTTGCTGTTCAGGGGTCTGTCAACAAACGGATTTGACACGTAGCCTCTTACATGCGCATTGCAGTCGGTTACGGCTACGATATTGCCGAGAGGTCCGTCGCCTTTTACCTGAACCGTTATGGAGTCCCCGTCGCTTTTAAGTCCCGCTGCGCCCATGATTGCCGCGCCTGTCAGAAGTCTGCCCAACGCCGCCGTTGCAACGGGATATGAATGATGTATCTGCTGCGCGCGGTTCACCAGTTCCGTGCTGACTATTGAAAATACGCGTATTGTGCCGTCCGCGCTGCTGCCTCTTACCAATTGGTCCATATGCTTCTCCTTTAATCTATTGTTACATTCGTATAATATTGCGCGTCAACCGAAACGCCGTCGCCCTCGATTTTTACGGGCAGGGAATAAGTACCCGTGCCGAGCCCCGACAAATCGACGGTTGCCTTTATATTGCCCTCGTTAAGCTTTGACTCCGCGCCCGAAACCGTCACGCGTACCTTGTCTATATGCTGCGCTGTGGACGGCGGATTTTCCGCGCCTACGTCAAGCTCAAGCTCCTTTGATATTTTCTTTTCAATATCCGCCTTTATTTTAATATTTTTACTGTTTTCGGGAATATACATACCGTCCGTCTCTTCAAGCTCAAATTTTATGTCGCCGTTATCGGAAACAGCGGTTATGACAGCCTTTACCGCAATATCGGTATTATTGTCCAAAACACCCAAAGCTATGCCCTCCGGTAAGACCGACGGCGCTGATGTAAGCGCATATTTCTGCTCAAGCTCTTTTGACAGTTCTACATCGACGGGCAGTATTTTTAAATTATAAACCGTGTTTTGAATTTCTGCCACGGCTTTTTTTGCTTCTACCGACTCGTTTTTCAGGATAGGGCTGTCGCCCTCGCCCATTAGAATATATCCTATGGGAACGGTGCAGTCCTCGGAAATTTTCGATATGTCAATGGTAGCTAAAGCGTATTCGATATTGTCAAGCTCGCTTTTCGCGCCCGATAACGTTATTTTATTGTCTTTAATTTCCGATTTTACTTCCTTGTTTTTGTTTTTCAGCGTTCCCGTTTGTTTTACGCGGATTTCGATTTCCTTTTCGTCAAGCTTTTCAATCGTAATCGGAACATTTTCCGTTTTCTGTTTTTTCAGCGTAAGCACGGAGCTTGGAAGCTGCACGCTGACGGGCAGCTCGTATTCGCCCGGTTCGGTTATTGCCGAGGCGTCCGCTTCCATGTAAACGCGATCCATATACTGCATTAAATCGTTTCTCGTTCCGCTTACCGTCACGAGCATTTCGGGAATGTTTTTCTTGCCGATAATTACAAGCCCTCTGTCGCGAAGCTCCTTTTCGCCCACAAATCTTACGTCCGTACCCGAAAGGGTTGTCGTTGTTATGGGGTTGTCAACCCATACGATAGCGCCCCATGCAATAATTGCAAGAATAAGAGATAAAACAATAATTTTGGCTTTTTCCTTGTGCCTTTGAAATTCTAATTTTTTCATTTCTGCGACCTCCAAAACTTGATTTTATCTATCGGCTCGGCAGCTTCTTCGGTTTGGAGTAAAATTTTTCTCAATGCTTTTGTAAGCGTTTCCTCGGAAAGATTGCGCGTAAGCGAACCGTTTCGGGCAAGCGATATTTTTCCCGTTTCCTCGCTTACGACAACGATTATGGCGTCCGTCGCTTCGCTGAGACCGATTGCGGCTCTGTGACGCGTGCCGAGCTCGCGCGAAAGGTTGTTGTTCGCCGTAAGCGGCAAAAGGCAAGCCGCGGTAACAATCTTGCTGCCGCGTATTATAACCGCGCCGTCGTGGAGCGGAGTGTTCGGCACAAATATATTTTCAAGCAGGCTGCTCGTAACATTCGCGTCAAGAACCGTGCCTGTGCTTATGTATTCGCCTAAGCGCGTTTCGCGCTCGATTACTATAAGCGCGCCCGTTTTTGACGCCGACATGTCCGCCGTCGCTTTTGCGACGGAGTCAATCATTGCGGCAATTCTATCGTTTTCGCTGTCAACCGCAAAATCAATAATTTTGCCGACTTTAAAGCGTCCCATTCTTTCGAGAATATTTCTGAGTTCAGGCTGGAAAATCACAATAATCGCAAAAAGACCTATCTGCATTGCGCCGCTCAGAATATAATTGAGCGCGTTTAAATGAAGCCAGCGGCTTATGAAAAATACCGCAAACAACACAATCAAGCCCTTGACAAGCTGCATTGCGCGCGTATCCCTTAAAAGTGTTATAATATAATATATAATTACCGCGACTATTACGATGTCAATAAAATCACTTATCCGAAGTAATTGAATATATTTTAAGGCGTAATTCAGAAAATCTTCCATTTGCTTGCCGTATCCTCCTTCATTTTTGGTATATATATCTATTATACAATATTTTTTGATGTTTTTCCATATATAAATTGAAAAAATTTTAAATTTTTTGTTGTGTATTTTATTTTTTTATGTTATAATAACCTCACGGCAAAACATATAATTGAAATAAAAATTCAGAAAGGAAGTTAAAAACACATGAAAAAACAAATAGTAAGTCTGATAATGGCTTCGGCAATGGCTGCTTCGGCATCTGCCGCGCTTGCCGCAGAAAATAATCCGGGAGTGTACATAAACGGCTCGGAGCTTACATTTACAGACCAGAAGGCAATTATTAAGGACGACAGAACGCTCGTTCCCGCAAGAGGCGTATTTGAGGCTCTCGGCGCAAAGGTTGAATGGAACGAAGAAGAACGCACTGTAACGATTGACAGTGAGGATAATATTAAGCACATTGTTCTTACGATTGACAATCCCGAAATGGATGTTTATACCTTCACAAGCGTGCTTCATGCGGACAAATCGCCGGTAACGCTTGACGTTCCGCCGCAGATACAAAACGACAGAACACTTATCCCGCTAAGAGCAATCAGCGAGGCGCTCAACGCCAAGGTTGACTGGGACCAGAGCAAATACCGCGTTGATATTACGACAGCCGCAGCGACCAACGAAAACTTAGCAGTATTTACGCTGTCGTCAGAGGCGAAAGAGGCTAAGGCGGGCGATACGGTAGATATTATTGTAAATCTTAACGGTATGGGACAGTATGCAAACGCATGGGTTACGGCTTGCACGGTAGGACTTAAATACGACAAGAGCAGCTTTGAGCTTGTTTCAACCCAAATGCTTTCAAAGGACGGAGAGGAATTGCCAAGCGCTATTCATGCCGATAATACCGATTACGGTGACAATATGCTGAAAACCGCTCATGTTACAATAGACGAGGAAAAGGCTGTTGTCGGAAGCGGCGAAATTCTGAAGCTTACCTTTAAGTCGCTTAACGGTCAAAAAGGCGAATTTGCGCTTTATGACAACTATGCTCCGACTATCGGCTATGCCAATACGCTTCTTCTTCAGTCGGGAGATATTCAGTACGATTTTGACGCTTTAAGAAGCTTGAAGATTGACACAACTCCCGTTGTTATAAACTGAGCAGCAAACTGAAAAATAAATATAAAAAATCCGCCGCGTTATTTAAAACGCGGCGGTTATTTTTATCTTGTATGGCTCGTTGATGTGATATACGGCTCGTTATTTCCTTTATTCCAAATCAGAACCTTAATTTCTTTACATTCTTCATCAGGACTGATACACATTTTGTTTTCCGTAACCGTTTTCGGCGCCATACCTATATATTTATTGTCCGCGTACTGCGCGATAAAAATATTTGATACAGACTGATATTTATACGGAATTTGGAATGTAATTTCTATTGTTCCGTCCTCATTGTCCTTATATTCATAAGAGCAAGGCTGCTCTTTTTTGACAATTTCCAGCAGCGTTGCAGGAATGGGGTCGATAATATTTTTGTTTTCATCTTCGGTATAAAACGGACGCGTGGAATATTCGGCATAAAGGGCATCCTCGCCTATTTTCAGACCGTATATATAGCTCTTTGATATATCCGTTTTATCGGGATTTTCTTTTTCAAAATTATATATCTCTGTAGCTGTCCTTGTATTAGGATTAAATTCATATACCTTATCGGGAGCCGTAAAATATATATTTCCGTCAAACAGAGCAAGCGAGCTGTGCGCTCCTTCCCACGTGACGTTATTCGTTCCGTAAACAAACCATGCGTAATCGCCCGACGCTGTATATACTTCCTCTGCCGTATTCGCGTTTACATCATACGATTTAATGTAATTTGTCTGACCTCCAATAGCATACCACTTTCCGTCCTTGTATACAACGGGTCCCTTTGCTTTTTTTACAAGCATATTGTCAAAATCCGTGCTGTCGGCAACTTCGCAGGGAGTTCTGCCGTCCCACTTTAGCGCGTTCCATGCTGAATGCAAATTGTCATTCATTTTAAGCAGTGCGCTGTCGCTTACAAGAAAAGCTTCATGTAAAATGTTTGACGACATATTCGGCGTCGCGTCGTCAGACGTCACGTCAATATTATACCATTTGTCGTTGATTTTTACCTTGTTCCATATATGAGCGTTTTTGTCGCTCGGAACGGTTACACACTCAATTCCGATTTTATCCATCACGAATTTAAAAAGCTTGGTATATCCTTCGCACACGCCTGTTTTTTGCGCTATCATAGTGTCAAGATTACGGCTCGCCTGCTCCCGAATATCTGTGTCATTGCTGTAAATACGCATATCGTATTCATAATTTGAAGCTATATAATCGTGCACGCAGAGCACTTTTTCCACGTCGCTCATGCCATCGTTTAGAAGCTCTTTGATTTTATCAAGCTCGCAGTATATTGCCATCTGCGCCTCGTTATATTCTTCCTCCGTCATGGTATATTCGCATTGAAGTCCTGTTATTTTATCCGTATTTCCATTTAACATAACCGACGGCATATCAATTATATCGGGACATTCAAGCTGCATATAATAACCTGCAAATCCACTGTATAATTCTCCAAACCGTTTTGCTGTAACGGTATATTCATCGGGAATATCTATGTCCTTGCTGTGGTTTTTGATACCCTCGGCTATAAGCTTTATAATTTCAGCTTCCTCCTCCGACGGCGGTGCCGGATTTTCCGTACCCTCATTGTTATCGCTTTCGTCGTCAAAAAGGCGTATTTCAGCCTTTATGGGAGCGTCTGAATAATAGCTGCTCTCCTGTGCCGCCGCTAAAACTGCGTGCGGCGAGAATAACGCATACGCCAAAACGGCGCATAAAATTCTTTTTAATTTCTGCATTTTACTTTCCCCCTCATTTTGTAGAGCCGTTAAATAAACTAATTTTTATTATATAATAATTTGTAGAAAAAGTCAATATTTACAAAGCTTTACCCAAAGGGCGGATAATTTTCCGATAAATATGTTTATAGAATATAATACACATCACCGCCGAAACAACCTCCGCGATTACAAACGACCACCATACCATGTCCACTCCGCCGATTTTTGACAGAATATACGCGGAGGGGAGAAGAATTACAAGCTGACGGGCGATTGATATAAACATACTAAGCAGCCCGTGACCGAGCGCCTGAAATACTGATGACAGCACGATACACATGCCGACAACAGGGAAAGTTATGCTGATTATCCTGAGAGCGGGAACGCCTGTTTCAAGCATCTGTTCCGAGGCGTTGAACAGCCCGAACAGCGCTCTTGGTGCGAACTGGAACAGCAGCATTCCTATCGTCATTATAATAACCGCATAGAGAATTGCAAATTTTATGGTTGAGGTGAGGCGCTTTTTGTTTTCTGCGCCGTAATTGTAGCCGACAATCGGCACCATGCCGTTGTTAAGCCCGAACACGGGCATGAACACAAAGCTGTTGAGTTTATAATACACGCCGAACACGGCAACGGCTGTTGACGAAAACGCGATAAGAATTTTATTTATTCCGAAGGTCATGACAGAGCCCACCGATACCATTATAATAGACGGTATTCCGACGGACAATATGCTTTTTATGTATCTTGTCTGCGGGCGGAATTTCCTAAATTTCAAATTTACGTCGGAATTGAATTTCATATTAAATATAAACGCCATAACCGCCGCTATAATTTGTCCCGTTACGGTTGCGACTGCCGCGCCCGCAACGCCCATTTTCGGGAAGCCCACAAGCCCGAAAATTAAAATCGGGTCTAATATGATGTTTATAACCGCGCCCGCGGTCTGCGTTATCATGGAGTACATAGTCCTTCCCGTTGACTGGAGCAGTCTTTCAAAGGCAAGCTGCATAAATGCGCCGAAAGAAAGCATTGTACAAAGTCTTGTATATGTAATTCCCAAATCCGCAATTTCGCTTTGTCCTGCCTGAATTAAGAAAAACGGACGGGTTGCGAAAATTCCGATAAGCAAAAACAGAATATATCCGCAAAGCTCAAGGAATATTCCGTTTACTGCGATTTTATCCGCCGCTTTAAAATTCTTTTCGCCTAAGCTGCGTGAGAGCATAGCGTTAATTCCGACGCCTATTCCCGTTCCTACCGATACCATCAGATTTTGCATCGGAAACGCCATTGATACCGCCGTCAGCGCGTTTTCGGATATTTGCGCGACGAATATACTGTCTACTATATTGTAAAGCGCCTGAACAAGCATTGAAATCATCATCGGCAGCGACATGGTAATCAGCAGCTTGTTTATCGGCATTGTCCCCATTTTGTTCTCTTTTTCCATATTATCTTCCTTTCGTAATTAAAATTTGAGATAAACCGGACTCACACAAAATCTCAAACTATATTATACATCAATATGAAAATAATGTAAACCGTTTATTATGTAAACAATGTGAACAGTTTGTGAAATTTTGAGTAAAAACTTGATTTTCAACCTATAATATGTTAGGATAGTCATGATAAAAATAAACAGGAAAGGGAAGATAAACATGAAAAAATCATTATTTTTAATCGCGGTTCTCGCGCTTACATTAAGCGTTTCAAGCTGCGGAAAGAAGGACAATAAAACAACAAATCAGGCGCAAAATCAGAACGCCGCGGATATATCGGAAAATTACGGCACCGAGGGCGCTTCCGAAAATGTTGACATGAAAAAGATTGACGGCGAAGAACTGAAAGAGGAAAAAGGCGATAATAAGTCCTCCGCGACGCTTGAGGAAAGCGAAATATCGGTTGAGGACGCAAAGCTTGTCGAGCTTGACGGTCAGCGTTACGTCATCATATCATACAAATTCACAAACCAGTCATCTTCTGCCGAGAGCTTTTCATCTTTGATGGACGCAACGGTATTTCAGGACGGTTCGCAGCTTACGAAAGCTATAGGAAACTTCAAAATTGAGGGACTTGACGTAAACGCTGCGGCTGAAAAGATAGAAAAGGGCAAAACAATAACCGTACAGGAAATTTACGGCGTTACAAGCGACGCTCCGATTACGGTTACTGTAAAGGAATTCCATTCCACGGCGAATGTGAGCGCGGTAAAAACCTTTAATTTGAAATAAGCTTTTAATAAAAAAATGCAAATTAAAATGAGCTGTCAATTTTTTGACAGCTCATTTAATTTTAGTTTGGAATTATTTCTGTATTGACTTATCAGCCTTATAAGCCTCGTTCATTTCCTTGATGATGTCTGAACCGCCCTGTGACAGCCATCTGTCATACTGTGCTTTCCAGTCGTCCCATGAAATCTGACCAACGATATACTTCGTGTTAGCTTCAGCTATGATAGCGTCAAGCTGCGGACCCTTTGTTGAGTATGTGTTTGAAACATATGGCTCAGCAGGGTTGGGAACAGCCCATTTTTCGTTATCCTTATAAACAGCGTCAATCTTCTCGGCAACGTCTGTCGAATATGCCGTTGTCAATTCTGTAGCGACAATACCTGTTGAGAACTGGTTAAGGTCGTTATATTCATTTTTGAGAGCTGTATCTTCTACCTTAACGGCGTGACCGTTTTCAACTGTGTAATGTGTGCCCTCGATACCATAGTTCATAAGGTTAAG
>CAZBXN010000022.1:0-18122 GCA_964496015.1 uncultured Lachnospiraceae bacterium
TTCGGCGTTGACGCAGTGCTTCTCGCAGATTTTGCAAAGGACGCGCCGTCAAAAACGACACTTGATTTATGCACGGGAACAGGTATTGTCCCGATTTTATTGTGTGCAAAATCAAAAACGCCCGAAATCCACGCGCTGGAAATACAAAAGGATATTGCCGAAATGGCAATGCGGAGCGTGGAATACAATAAATTAGCGGACAGAATTTCAGTAACATGCGGAGATTTAAAAAATGCCGCCGAGATTTACGGCAGGGGCAAATTTGATAAAATCACCTGCAACCCGCCGTATATGAAGGGCGGCGCAGGACTTCAAAACGATATTGACGCCAAGACCGTTTCGCGCCATGAGGTATTATGCTCGCTTGACGACGTTATCCGCGTCAGCGCGGAGCTCCTCATATCAAAGGGCAGATTTTTTATGGTGCATCGTCCGTCAAGACTTGCCGACATAATGTGCGCCATGAGGAAATATAAAATTGAGCCGAAAAAAATGCGGCTTGTGTTTCCAAGCCCATCAAAAGCGTCGAATTTGGTGCTTATCGAGGGCATGAAGGACGGAGGCAACGAGCTTAAATTACTGCCGCCGCTGTATGTTTACGGCGAAGACGGCAAGTATTCTGAAGAAATAGATGAAATTTACGGAAGGAACGGAAAATGAGCGGTACATTATATTTATGCGCGACGCCTATCGGCAATTTAGGCGACGTTTCGGCGCGTTGTATTGAAATTTTTAATACTGTCGATTTAATAGCCGCCGAGGACACGAGGCGGACAATTCAGCTTCTTAACCATTTTGGAATTTCAAAACCGCTTACAAGCTATCATGAGCATAACAAGCGCAAAAAAGGTGAATATCTGATACAGCTTTTAAAAGAGGGCAAAAATATCGCGCAGGTATCGGACGCGGGAACACCTGCAATCTCCGACCCAGGCGAGGATTTGGTTAAGCTCTGCATAGAGAATGACATAACCGTCACATCAATCCCCGGACCTGTCGCGGGAATAAACGCGCTTATTTTATCGGGACTTTCCACAAGGCGGTACGCGTTTGAGGGTTTTTTGTCCGTAAATAAGCGTCACAGAAAAGAACATCTTCAAAGCGTCAAAAACGACCCGCACACGCTGATTTTTTACGAAGCGCCCCATAAGCTTACATACACGCTCGCGGATATGTACGAAATATTCGGGGACAGAAAAATCGCGCTGGCGCGCGAGCTTACAAAGCTTCACGAGGAAATTATAAGAACCACACTTTCAAAAGCGCAGTCGCTTTATGAGGAAAAATCGCCGCGGGGCGAATATGTTATTGTCGTTGAGGGCGCGTCGGAGGGAAATTCCGAGCCTGCCGAAAATCCATGGGACAATTTAAGCATAAATGAGCATATAGATAAATATATAGCCGAGGGTATGACGCCGAAGGACGCGATTAAGCAGGTTGCAAAAGAACGCGGGCTTCAGAAACGCGAGGTATATAACGAATATCACAGGTCTGATGAGGTGAGCAGTCATGAAGAAGAATAAATTGGTCATAGCCGCCGCAATTGCGGCAGCGGGCGCATACAGCGTAATCCGCGGAAAGGGGATTTTTAATAAGCCCCGCTTCCGTTCGCAGCATGACGCCATAGCGCGCTATGTCGGCACACGGTATCCGAACGCCGCATACTCGCCTATCGAGCAGACAGAAAAGGGCTGGGCGACCATGATAATGCGCATAAATGAACCGAATATCCTGCTCTACGTGACAAAAAGCGACGACGGTGTATATATCTTCAACGAAATACAACAGTAACCAAATATCCCATCTTTGCATAGTATACATTACAACTTTGCATAAGGAGGGATTTTTTATGGGACTATTCGGAGGTAACAATTGCTGCTGCAACGATAACAACAACGAATGGATTTGGTTCTTAATCATAATCTTCATCGTTCTGTTCTGCTGCGGCGACAATAATATATTCGGAAGCAGCAACAACTGCTGCTGCGACCCCTGTTGCGACCCTTGCTGTAAGCGCGACAGTGATTGCTGCTAAGGTAAAAAAAAACGGGAACTGCATTGCAGTTCCCGCTATTTTTTTATTCCTTTTCCTGCGTCCTTTTTATAATTTTCAGACGCGAATGTTCTTCCCTGTCCTTTTCCTCCAAGGCGTTTTGAATATCCTTTGAAAGCGCCTCATACATCGGGATTGTGATATTTTCAAGCGCGTTCGCCCGCTTCTGCGTCTTTTTTATATTCATTGCAAGACGATAAACCGCGTTTTCAATCTCGGTAAGCCTTATTGTCAGACGCTTAACCTCGTTGAATTTCATGCACGCCTCGTCAAGCGCGGAGCTTGTTCCGTAAAAGCCGTAAATCGGAATGTTGTCATCTTTCTTTGCCCTTACGACAGGTATTTCAACGCCCATTACGCTCCTTAAATCAATATCTATGCTGTCCTCAAACACTGCCGAATGTGCCAAATCCTCAACATTGCTCACGCCCATGATGAGGTTTGCCGACTCAAGCGCGTGATACGCGTCCGCGAAAGTCGTTTCGATTTCCGTTTCAACCGACTTTGCCTCCTCAATAAGCTGCATCATCTCGCGTATTAAGATATTGCGCTTTTTGTCAAGCATTTCATAGCCCTGTTTTGAAAGACGGAGCGTGTTTTTCGCCGTCATTAAATTTCCCTTTGTGGGAGCCATATTTTTCTGCATGATTACATCTCCATAGGTTTGTAATACTTGTCAAGTATATCGTCGCTTATTCTGTCAAGCTCGGATTTTGGCAGCATGCCGAGCAAATCCCAGCCCAAATCAAGCGTTTCGGTAATCGAGCGGTTCTCGTCCCTGCCCTGCGACAAAAATCGCTTATCAAATTCCTTGCCGAACGCAATATACTTTTTATCAATATCCGACAATTCGTCCTCACCGATAACCGACGCAAGACTTTTCGCGTCCTCAACCTTTGAATATGCCGCAAAAAGCTGATTTGAAAGCGACGGGTGGTCTTCTCTTGTGAAGCCCTCGCCTATGCCGTCCTTCATCAAACGCGACAGCGATGGCAAAATCGACACGGGCGGATACACGCCCGAAAGCGTCAAATCACGTCCGAGAACAATCTGTCCCTCCGTTATATAGCCCGTCAAATCGGGAACGGGGTGCGTGATGTCGTCATTTGGCATTGTCAAAATCGGCACCTGCGTAACAGAGCCTGTCGCGTCCTTGATAATTCCTGCGCGCTCATAAAGCGACGCCAAATCGGAATACAAATATCCCGGGAAACCCTTTCTTGACGGAATTTCACCCTTTGACGAGGAAATTTCTCTCAAAGCCTCCGCATAAGATGTCATATCGGTCAAAATTACAAGCACGTGCATATTGTGCTTAAACGCAAGATATTCCGCCGCCGTAAGCGCGCATCTGGGCGTTATAATTCTCTCAACGACGGGGTCGTTTGACAAATTCAAAAACATTACAACCTTGCCGAGAACTCCGCTTTCCTCAAACGATTTTCTAAAATAATTGGCAACGTCATGCTTTACGCCGATTGCCGCGAATACAATAGCGAATTTTTCGCCCTTTTCATCATCAGCGTCTACGACCTTCGCCTGCGTCGCAATCTGTACGGCAAGGCTGTCGTGCGGAAGTCCGTCGCCCGAGAAAATCGGGAGTTTCTGACCTCTTATAAGCGTTGCAAGACAGTCGATTGAAGAAATACCCGTCTGAATAAAGTTGTTGGGGTACTGTCTTGACACGGGATTTATCGGCTGACCGTTTACGTCACGTATCTCATCTGCAAAGTAATCGCCAAGACCGTCAATAGGTCTGCCTACGCCGTCGAGCGTTCTGCCGAGCATTTCCTTTGAAAGCGCAAGACGCATCGGCTCGCCCGTAAATTTTGTTTTCGTGTTTGTAAGCGACAGATTGCTTGTTCCCTCAAAAAGCTGAATTACGGCTTTGTCGCCTGCTATTTCAATAACTCTGCCTATCCTCTTTTCGCCGCTGTCAAGCGTAACCGTTACCATTTCCTCAAAGAAACAGTCATTCACGCCCTCGATAACCGCAAGCGGACCACGGATATTATTAAGTCCCATATATTCTATAGCCATTTTATTCAACCCCTTTCGCGCAAAGGCTGTCAAACGCCTCGTTTATCTTGCGGCAAAGCGAATGGAACGGCGCGTCTATGTCGGTATTGCCGATGGTGTATTTAATTTTTACTATATCCTCCGTTATGCCAAGCTCAGCAATCTTTGAAAATACCGCTCCCTTGTCAACCGCCTCTTTCATGCGGTCGTTGTAAAGTAAAATTACGTCCATCATCTTATTCTGCTTTTCAAGCGGAACATAAGTGTCGTCCGCATGGAATGCGTTCTGCTGCAAAAATCCGACTCTTATCGCCTTTGCGGCTTCAAGCGTCGCTTTCTGACCGTCGGGCAGAACGTCCGCGCCGATTAGCTTAACAATTTCCATTAAACTCGATTCCTCCTGCAAAATCGCCATCATTCTGCCGCGCTTTTGCATAAAGTCCTCCGATACATTTTCGCTGTACCACTTCGTCAAATCGTCAATATATTCCGAATAGCTTGTAAGCCAGTGGATAGCAGGATAGTGACGCGCGTATGCAAGACCCTTGTCAAGCGCCCAGAAACAGCGGATAAAACGCTTGGTGTTCTGCGTTACAGGCTCGGAGAAATCTCCGCCCTGCGGCGATACCGCGCCGATAATCGAAACGGAACCCTCCGTGCCGTTCAGATTGGTTACATATCCCGCTCTTTCATAGAACTGCGAAAGTCTTGACGCAAGATATGCGGGGAAACCCTCTTCCGCAGGCATTTCCTCAAGTCTGCCGGATATTTCTCTTAAAGCCTCCGCCCAGCGCGAGGTAGAATCTGCCATAAGCGCGACGTCGTAGCCCATATCGCGGTAATATTCCGCGATTGTAACGCCCGTGTAAATGCTCGCCTCACGAGCTGCCACAGGCATATTTGACGTATTTGCAATCAGCATTGTACGGTCAAGCAAGGGCTTATTTGATTTCGGGTCAATAAGCTCCGAAAATTCCTCCAAAACCTGCGTCATTTCGTTGCCGCGCTCGCCGCAGCCGATATATACAATAATATCCGCGTCGCACCATTTTGCAATCTGGTGCTGCGTCATTGTTTTTCCCGTTCCGAAGCCGCCGGGTACTGCCGCCGCACCGCCCTTTGCGAGCGGGAACATGGTGTCGATTATTCTCTGACCCGTAACAAGCGGCTTTTCAATCGCCTGACGCTTTATATACGGTCTTGCCGTTTTTATGGGCCATTCCTGTTTCATGGAAACATCAACCGTTCCGTCCTCGGTTTTTACCTTTACGATTGTTTCGGAAATTGTATATTCGCCGTTTTCGGCAGCCCATTCAACCGTGCCGCGGATATTGGGCGGTATCATGATTTTATGCTCAATAAGACCCGTTTCAGGCGTTTTTGCAATTATATCGCCGCCCGAAACAGCGTCGCCGATTTTTGCCGTTATAACCGTATCCCATTTTTTCTTTTCGTCAAGATGCGAAACGCGCAGTCCTCTTTCGATAAACGCGCCCGAAAGCTTTCTGATATCCACAAGCGGACGCTCAATACCGTCAAATATACCCGAAAGTATTCCCGGGGCAAGCGTAATCGACAAAGGCGCGCCTGTTCCCTTTACAATTTCTCCGACCTTTAGCCCTGTCGTTTCCTCATAAACCTGAACAATCGCATTGTCCTCCGTTACGCCGATAACCTCGCCTATAAGCTCCTCATTTCCGACATACACCATTTCCTGCATCTCGAATTTATCCGAGCCTTTAACCTTGACAATAGGACCGTTTATTCCAAAAATTTTACCTTCTGTCACAATAATCAGTCCTTTCTCAGCTCAATGTCAATCCGCTGCTTTGCAAAAATACTTCCTTTTGCTCGGCAAGCAATTCCTTAAAGGAATAGTCAACCGATACCTTGCGGTCGGTGTTGAAAATTTTTGCTCCGCCCGAAAAATTGCGTTCCTCTGCCGCTTCAACGGTGATTTTGCCGTCATTTTCTATATTTTCAATAGCTTCCTTGTACTTCAAATCCTCCGGGGATATGTAGACCGTCTTTGAGCCTTTTCCGACCTCGAAAAGCGCCTTTTCAATTTTGCCGATTAACCACGGCTCATACTTGTCGCTCTTTGAGAATTTAATAAGCTCGTTCTGCGCGTCCTCCATAATCTCCGCGATTATCTTTTCGCGCGTTAATAAAATCTGTTTTTTCGCTTCAAGCTCCTCATGAAGCACGCGTTCGTTTGATTTCTTTTTCGCGTTAAAAACAGCTTTCTGGATTTCCTTATACGCGTCGTTTAAAAATTCATCTTCTTTTTTTGCAAGACGCTCCTTCTGTTCATTTTCAACAGACTGCAAAAGCTTATCCCGCTTTTTCGATGCCTCGTCAATAACAAGCGATGTAAAATTATTTAATTTCTCGGTTAGATTTTCCACTTCTGTCATCTCCTTAAAATACTTTCAGCATTACAATTTTAAGCCTATGGACTCTTGAACCAAAGTATTTATTGAATTTGCAACGTCACGGCTGCCGTGCCTGTCGGGACTTTCGATAATGAGCGGAGTGTGGAGCGTGAGCTTTAAATTGTCAAGATACGCCTTGACCTTAGCCCCCGCCTTTTCCGTTAAAGCCAAAATTCCGATTTCGGGATTTGCTATCGCCTTTTTTATCTCCTCCGTTATATGCTCCGCACTATGCGCAACACAGCCGTCAATTCCCGCAAGACGCATACCGATTTGCGTGTCTATATTGTCGCTGATTAAATACATCTTCATAGTTGCATTCCCCGATTAGGACGGCATGATTAGGATTGATATTACCAGACCGTAAAGAGCGATACCCTCGGCAAGAGCAACGAAGATAAGCGTTTTACCCATGATTTTCTCATTTTCGCTCATCGCTCCTATAGCAGCCGACGCAGCCGATGCAACGGCAACGCCGCCGCCGATACCTGAAAGCCCCGTTGAAAGCGCCATGCCTATGTAGCGCAATCCATCGCCAACAGATAACGCCGCTTCTGCCTCACCTGCCGCAAACGCGGGAGCTGCGCAGCCAAGCGCATAAACAACGCCTATTCCAATTGCGCTGAAAAACATAATCGTATTCATCAGCAAACATTCCCTGCCTTTTGTCTTACCCGTTGCGCGATATAAAATGTATGGCGCAATCACGCTTAACGCTATTATTCCCATTAAAATTTTTACTGCCATTTTTCTTACCTCCAAAGATTTAATATTAAAAGCTTTCGCTTTAAATTGCTTATTTATCACTCAGCGGCACAAAATCTTTGCCGCGTCCCGTAAAGTAACGGCTGAACATCTCGTAATATTCAAGTCTTAACACCTGAATGCCTACTATAAGTCCCTCAAGAGCCATTACAATTATATTTCCTATTACGCTTATGATTGCTCCGCTTACTCCGCCGCCCTTTGCAAGAACAGCTACAACCATCATCATTCCGACATGGACAATCGCAAACGCGCCGATTCTGAGGAATGAAATAGTGTTTGTAAAGAAGCTCAAAAGCACCTCCATCATTTCAAATAAGCTCTCGACATAGAACATTCCCTGCTTCGGAAACCAATCCCTGTCGCCTGCAATAAGCTTTGAGAGCGGCTCGCTAAGATACATCAGAACTATCGACACCGGCAAAATTACCGCAAACACCTTAGACGGTATTCCAAAGTGCAGTATCGCATTAAGCGCTGCCGTAATCGCTCCCGCGTAAAATACAATTCCTGCTATTCCGTTATGCCCGAAAATCATCTCGCCTATATTTCCCCGTTTCAGCGCGTTAATTACATTCAAGAGCATTCCGAACACTATTATAAACGCTCCTATTGCGATTGTCGCAATAAGCATTGTTATCGCCTGTTCCATAGGACGTAGCGCCGTTGTGTGCAGCAGCTTCGGAATTATTTCTTCGTTTCCGAAAAAGCTTCCGTAGACCACGCCGAACACAATTCCCGAAAGTCCTACCCAGCCGACAATCCCTCCCAAATCCATTTTCTTGAATTTGTAGAGCAAAAATCCCGCGATTGAAAGTATCGCCGCCTGACCGACGTCGCCGAACATTATTCCGAAGAACAGTATATATGTTATCGCCAATATCGGCGTCGGGTCAATCTCGCCGTAGCTTGGAAGTCCGTACATTTTTACAAACATCTCAAACGGCTTAAATACAGGGTTGTTTTTAAGCTTCGTCGGCGGCTCCAAATCCTTTATATCCGACGGGTCGCCCGAATAGAACATTACGACGTCGCCCGATTTTGCGATTTCCTTTTCAAGCGCGGCGGCTTTCTTTTCCTCCATCCAGCCGACAACATAGAAAAACACATCGCTGTGAACGGCGTTACGCTTAACCTCGGCAAACTGCCGCCGCTTTTTGGCAAGATTATATATTCCGCTTATCTCGTCCACCGAGCCTTCGAGAAGCTTTGAGGTTTTTTCGGTCAGGGCTTTTATCTCGCGTTCATACTCACCGTTTTCTTTTATCAGCCGTTCTTTTATTTCTTTCGGCGTTCCCGTGTAATTTTCGGGTATATCCACAGGCTCAAAATAGAGCGAGCCGAATACCTCTTCAATCTTTTTCTGCTTTGACAGCGGCGTGAAGTAAAAGCCCCATACGTCCGTCAAATCCTCGGCGGTTTTAACAAAAATCACCTCTAAACCGTCAAGGTAAGTTACAAGCGTTTTGTAGCCCGTTTTCGGAATATGCCCGAACTGGAACCTGATAAATTCAAATTTCAGAAGCCTTGACAAATCCACGTCCGCGCTCATCATCAAATCGAGATTTTCGGCGGCGAGCTTGTTTGCCTCAATCCGCTTTTGCAGCTCCTCCGTCCGCGCCTTTTCGCTCTCTACGGTATTTGTCACCCCGTCAAGATATTCGCGCATTTTTTCGGGCGTTGTGTTTGCTGAAGGCATAGCGTCCGAGGCGTTTTTATCCGCAAGCTTCAAAACCGACAGCGCGTTTTTTTCGATTGCGTCATATTCGTTGGTATCCTCAAAATTTTTCAGATTTTTTCTGTTTGAAAGAACCGCCATCGCCTTCTCAAGATGAATTTCCCTGCCGTAAATATATTTTTCAACCACAGTATCAAAATCATCAATCTGCGCCGAAATTGTAACGGCTTTCATCTTTCTTATCGACATTTGACATTCATTCCTTTCTTCTCACTGCTATTTTTTGCCGCGTATGTGAGATTGCGCGATTTAATTTATTGTTATATGTTCACGGATAGCCTCTGGATTTTGACTGTATCTTATTCCCTCGATTATCATGATAATTTTCTTCATTTCAATTTCTTTAAGCGTCAGATACGCGTAAACCGCCGCCATGGAATCTGTATGATTTACAAATATGTCCTTTGCAAGCTTATATGTTATACGGCTGTAATTTTCCTCGATAAACACTCCCTTATCAAGTCCCGAAAACAGTTCCGCATACGGCGTTCCCGCAGCTATGCTTACCATAGCGTCCGCGCTCTCTGCCGTAACCATGCGCTTAAACACGTCCTCATTCAGTCTGTACCTCACGGGCAGCAGATATGTGAAAATTATTTCACTCGGGAAATTAAAATATTTCTTTCCCCGATAAATCCACATCAAATTCAGCAAATCAATCTTGGTTCCCATATGGCGTTTAATCAGTTCTCTCTGGGATTTGTCGAATTTCAGATTGATTGTTTTCCATACGCTGTCGTAATACATTGTTTCGAGCAGCATACCCATTGAGAAGAAGTCCGCGCCGCGATTTTCCGCTCTTTTCAGAGCCTTCTGATACGGCGTGTTTTTGCACGCCTCTATGCAGTCGGAAAGCGATGATGCCGAACTCATAATATCACGGTTAATTTTCGTGTGCGAGCTGAAAAATGCGTCAAATCTTTCAATACTTATCTCGTCCTTTTTTCGTTCCTCATGCGTGTAAATATATCTGATTTCACTCTTTAAAAATTCAAGCTCGTGGCGCATAAACCAGAATTTCATAATCTCGCGTTTTGAGTGGTCGAGGAAATTATACAGTCTCTCGTACTCGTTTACCATATTCTGATACAGCTTAACCTCTATCGCGCCCCTATGCACGTTTCTCTCGTCTATATCGCTCAAAACGTCACCGTAGCCTTTTGTGGCTTTTAAGTAGGCGCAAATATCCTTTACGCTTGTTTTCTCCAAAAGACGGTCAAAATCCCCGTCCGTCAGGAAATTCGCGTGCATGGCTTTAAGCTTCGCCGCGATTGCGCTGTACTGAACCTCCATTTAAGACACCTCTTATCCGATGATATTGCCGACAATTTTGCCCACCCATTCGGGCTTTTTTTCCTTATATCTCGCTTCCAAATCGGCAATTCCCTTTTCGGTTTCCCTGCGGATTTTCTTAATTCTTTCTTCCGCGTCGCCCATTTCAATATCCCTTACGGTTTCGCCCTTTATCTGCGCGCGCCGTTCAATATCCTGATGAAGCTTTTCGGTTTCCGCCTGTACATTTTTTTCAAGGTTTTCGTTTGCCTCGCGGGCGTCCTTTATAATCTCCTGAGCCTTTTCTTCAATGTCGATGATTTTCATAATTATGTCATCCATTTAAAACACCTCTTTTTAATTTTTCAAGCTTTGCAGCGGCGCGGGAATACGTCCGCCCCTGTTTACAAAGCCCGCGCTTGAATACTGTTTAACGGGCATAACGGGACCCATTCCGAGAAGCCCTCCGAATTCCACTATGTCGCCCTCTTTTTTATCGGGCGCGGGAATTACTCTAACTGCCGTCGTTTTCGTGTTTACCATTCCGATTGCCGCCTCGTCGGCGATAATCGCCGCTATTGTTTCGGCTGTCGTGTCGCCGGGAATTACAATCATGTCAAGACCTACCGAGCAAACGCACGTCATGGCTTCAAGCTTTTCAATCGTCAGCGCGCCGGTTTTAGCCGCGTCAATCATGCCCGCGTCCTCGCTTACGGGAATGAACGCGCCCGACAGACCGCCTACATATCCCGACGCCATAACGCCGCCCTTTTTAACGGCGTCGTTAAGCAGTGCAAGCGCGGCTGTCGTACCGTGTGTTCCGCATTTTTCAAGTCCCATTTCCTCTAAAATATATGCAACGCTGTCGCCGACGGCAGGCGTCGGCGCAAGCGATAAATCGACTATTCCGAACGGAACTCCGAGCCTTTTTGACGCTTCCTGCGCTACAAGCTGTCCCATTCTTGTGATTTTAAACGCCGTCTTTTTAATTGTTTCGGCAACAACTCCGAAATCTCCGTCCCTGACCTTTTCAAGTGCGCTCTTGACAACTCCGGGACCCGACACGCCGACATTTATAACACATTCGCCCTCGCCTTCGCCGAGGAACGCTCCCGCCATAAACGGGTTATCTTCAACCGCGTTGCAGAACACAACAAGCTTTGCGCACGCAAAGCCCTGCGTGTCGGCTGTCATTTCCGCCGCCTGTTTTACAATCTGTCCCATTTGCTTTACCGCGTCCATATTTATTCCCGCTCTTGTCGAGCCGATGTTGACGCTTGAACATACAAGGTCTGTTTCCTTTAACGCGTACGGAATTGACCGTATCAATACTTTTTCGCCGTTTGTGTAGCCCTTGTGCACAAGCGCGCTGTAGCCGCCGATAAAATCGACTCCGCATTGCTTCGCGGCTTTATCGAGCGTTTTCGCAAGCTTAACGCATTTATCAACCGTTGGGTTTTCAAGCGCGTCAACAAGCGTCGCTATGGGCGTTACGGAAATTCTCTTGTTTATTATTGGAATACCGAACTGTTCTTCAATATCCTCGCCCGTTTTTACAAGGTCTTTCGCGTACGATGTGATTTTATCGTAAACCTTACGGCACGTTTCGTCAATATCGGGCGAAGCGCAGCTCTTTAAGGAAATACCCATTGTTATTGTTCTGATGTCAAGGTTTTCCTTGTTTATCATGTTTATCGTTTCTATAATTTCAAACGGATTTATCATCTTCTATGTTACCTCCGTTAAATTCGGTGCATGGACGAGAATATTTCTTCTCTCTGCACATGAATTGCGAGCCCCATTTCCTCGCCGACTTTGTTTAATTTTTCTGTTATGTCCTTGATTGAAACAGAGCTGTCGTTTGATTTTACAAGCATAATCATTGTAAACATATCCTGCATAATTGTCTGCGAAATATCTTCAATATTTACGCCGTTTTCATACAGCGCTCCGCTTACCTTTGCGATAATGCCGCTTTTGTCTTTTCCTATTACAGTTACTATAGCTTTCATATTTTTCTCCTTTATCCTCTTTGCCGTACCGCCTCATACATCAACACTCCCGCCGCGACCGACGCGTTAAGTGAATTTATCTCGCCTTTCATAGGAATACTTGCGATAAAATCGCATTTTTCCTTTACAAGACGGCTTATTCCGCCGCCCTCGCTGCCGATTACTATACCGAGCGAGCCTTTTAAATCTATATTATACATAGGTTCGCCGTCCATATCGGCGGCGGCAATCCACATGCCCGATTTCTTCAAATCGTCTATAGTGTTCGCGATATTTGTCACCTTTGCGACGCGCGTATATTCAGCCGCGCCCGCCGAGGTTTTTACCACTATGCTGTTAAGCCCCGCGCTGTCGCGCTTCGGGATAATTATTCCATGAGCTCCGGCACAGTTTGCAGTTCGGATAATCGCGCCCAGATTATGCGGGTCGGTTATCTTGTCGCATATTATCACAAACGGAGGCTCGTTTTTTTCTTTGGCATACGACAAAATATCTTTAACGCTTGAATATTCATAAGCGCTCACATACGCGATTATACCCTGATGATTTTCGCCTTCCGCTATCTGGTCGAGCTTCGCCTTGTCAACCTCCTGAATAATAATCCCGTTTGCTTTCGCCTTTTTTATAATCGGCACAATCGAGCCTTCGTATTTCCCTTTTTTTATAAGGATTTTATCAATTGAGCGTCCCGATTTAATAGCTTCAAGCACTGGATTTCTTCCTATAATTTTATCCTCCACGGCTTTTTTTCCTTTCCTGAACCATTGATTGGAATTATTCAATGATTATTCGTACAAAACCACAAGGTCGGATAGGAAAAGCCTGTGCTTTCCGCCACGCCCTTGTGGTCAGATTGTTTTATTATAATTTTTAGTCAAGCATGAATTTATCATGAATTGCGACAACCGCGCGCTCGGCGTCTTTTCTGTCAACAAGCACGGAAATTTTAATTTCCGAGGTTGCTATCATGCTGATATTGATATGCGCGTCATAAAGCGCTTCAAACATTGTAGCCGCAACGCCCGAGTTGTTAACCATTCCCGCGCCGACTATCGAAACCTTTGAAACATCCTTAGTCCATTTAACCTCGCTGCATTTTACGACAGCCTTGTTTTCCTCAAGCAATTTCAGAACGGTGTCCAAATCGCCCTCCGCAACCGTAAAGCTTATGTCCTTCTGCGTTCCGTTTCCTATTGACTGAATTATAAGGTCAACGCTTATGCCGTGCTTTGCAAGCATACGGAAAACCTGAAATGCTTTACCCGGAGTATCTTCAACTCCGCAAAGCGCAATTCTCGCGACATCGTTATCTCTCGTTACACCTCTTACAAGCATCTTCTCCACTTGGTCTACCTCCTTAACATACGTTCCCTCATTATTATTCAGGCTTGAACGCACCGATAATTTAACATTATATTTTTTTGCCATTTCAACGCTTCTGTTATGAAGCACATTCGCTCCCAGCGACGCAAGCTCCAGCATTTCATCATATGAAATATCGTCAAGCTTATACGCAGTTTTAACAAATCTCGGGTCTGCCGTATAAACGCCGTCTACGTCGGTATAAATCTCGCACACATCTGCGTGAAGCGACGCTGCCAAAGCGACTGCCGACGTATCGCTGCCGCCTCTTCCGAGCGTTGTTATATCGTCGTATTTATTTATGCCCTGAAAGCCCGCGACTATTACTATCCTTCTCTTGTCAAGCTCGGACTGAATACGCTCGGTGTCAATTTTCTTAATTCTCGCCGCGCTGTATTTTGTGTTTGTAATCATTCCCGCCTGCCAGCCCGTAAGAGAAATTACGGGATAACCGAGCTTTTCAATCGCCATTGCAAGCAGCGCGATTGATATTTGTTCGCCTGTCGCAAGCAGCATATCCATTTCGCGCTTTGACGCGTTCTCGTTGATTTCCTTTGCCTTTTCTATCAAGTCGTCCGTTGTGTCGCCCTGCGCCGAAACGGCAACGACCACATTGTTTCCCGCCTTGTACGCGTCCGTTATGCGTCTTGCGACATTCATAACCCTCTCGGCGTCCTTAACCGAAGTACCGCCGTACTTTTGAACTATAAGTCCCATATTTATGACCCTTCCTTATTTTAATTTAATTAACCTCGGAAACTACCGCGCCGACATTATCTATATCCAAAATCATACATTTCCATTGGTGCGAGTTCTTCTCAAAAAACTGCCGCATTTCATTGCTGAAACGGCTGTAATTCCCGTCAAGCACCGAAAGAATTGTCGGTCCCGAACCGCTTAAATATGTCGCGCATGAGCCAAGCTCATAGGTTTTTTCAAATATTTTATCCATTTTATCAATATAGCTTTTTCTGTATTGCTGATGAAGCTTATCGCGCACCCCGATTTTCAGTAACTCCGTATCGCCCGAAACAAGCGCCTCGTTAAACAGCAGCGCGTGGGATATATTAAACGCCGCATCGCGAAACGGTACTTCCTCGGGCAAAACGCCGCGCGATTTTCTTGTCGCCACAAAGTAATCGGGAATTAACGCCGCAAATTTTATATTCGGATTTATTTTACGGCTTTTTACAATCGTTTTGCCTCCCTCTGTAAGCGAGATGCAAAATCCGCCGTAGAGCGCGGGACCCACATTGTCGGGGTGTCCCTCTTCCGCTGCGGCAAGGTGTATAATTTCATTATATGAAAGCTTCCTGCCCGATATTATATTTGCGGCAAGCATACCGCCTACAATACACGCGCTTGAGCTTCCCAAGCCGCGCGTCATCGGAATGTCGCTGTCCTGAAATATTCTTATGCCTGTCGGCTTGTAACCGACTTTTTCAAAAACGGTATTCATTGCGCGGTAGATTAAATTATTCTCGCCTTTCGGCACAGCCGCGTTATTTGCTGCGCTTATTTCAAGCCCCTCCGGAATTTCCTCTATTGTAATCCGGTTGTAAAGGCTCAGTGCAACGCCCATGGTGTCAAACCCCGCGCCCATATTTGCGCTTGATGCGGGTACTTTTACTTTTATCATCAATCCAATACTCTTATCGCTGAAATTATGCCTGTTTTCTCAAATTTTTCCTTTGCCTCACTACCCTTTAACGGCTTTGTGACAAACGCCGTTTCACCCGATACCGCACTCTTTACAAATTCGCAGGAACCGAAAATTTCTTTTACCGCGTTCTCAGAGCTTTGCGTTCTTACAAAATATGCAAATTCTTTATCTTCAGCCGTTGCCATAATATCGCACTGCGGCTTTTCCCAGACAATTTTTTTGCTTCTCTCGCGGTGCTTTACCGCGTCAACAACATCGGCGACAACCGCGCTCGCTGTCGGAAGCTTGCCCGCGCCCGCGCCGTAGAACATGACATCGCCGACACAGTCGCCGTTTACAAGAATTGCGTTAAACACGCCGTCAACGCCCGCAAGAGGCGAGGTATTTTTTACAATCATCGGGCTTACGATTGAATAAATCTTTCCGTTATCGAACATTTTCGCATAGCCTATAAGCTTAATCACAGCGTCCATGCCCGCCGCGTATTTTACATCGTCAAGCGTGATATTCGTTATGCCCTCTGTTTCAATATCGTTATAATCAACGGCTAAGCCCGACGCAAGCGAAGAAAGTATCGCAATCTTTCTGCACGCGTCATGACCTTCAATGTCAGCTGCGGGATTTCTCTCGGCGTATCCGTTCTTTTGCGCGTCTTTGAGCGCGTCGTCAAACGATTTGCCCTTTTTAATCATTTCGTTCAATATATAATTTGTCGTGCCGTTTAAAATACCCGCGATTGATTTTATATTATTCGCAGTCAGACACTGGTGCATCGGACGGATAATCGGTATACCGCCGCCGACACTCGCCTCAAAGAAATAATTCACATTTTTCTTTCCCGCTATTTCCAAAAGCTCCGTTCCGTATGTCGCAACAAGCTCTTTATTTGACGTCACAACGCTTTTTCCTGCTTCCAAAAGACTTTTTGTAAACTCATACGCAGGATGAAGTCCGCCCATTACCTCCGCGACAACCGTTACTTCATCATCATTTAAAATATCGTTAAAATCCTTTGTGAAAAGCTCTTTCTCGGGATGGTCGTCAAAATCGCGTATATCAAGAATGTACTTAATATCCACAGCTTCGCCGTTGGTATTGCGGTAAAGCTTATTTCCGTTGGTTTTGATTATTTCATAAACTCCGCTGCCTACAGTGCCGAAGCCCATGATTGCAACCTTAGCCATTCCTATTTCCTCCCAAATCAAGTCTGAAATTACAGATTGTATATTTAATAATATATTATACTACCACATCAGTATACTAAAGTCAATAGTCTGTCCGTCAAAAACTTTTGCTATTTACCGGCATACTTTTGTATATTTTTTTTATTTTCCATCTGATTTATGCGGTCTATAAAGCCTCTTACGCCCTCGTCCGTGACAATATAATGTTCACACAGCGTAACTCCTATAAGCTGAAGAGAGTTTTTTATAATCTGCGTTGCCGTTATATCAACGCCCGACGGTTCAAGGCTGCCGCCGGGGTGATTATGCGCCAAAATCACGCCCGCCGCTTCATTTGAAACAGCCGCGCGCACAATTTTGCCCACGTCAATCTCCGACGCGTCAAACGCGCCCTCGCTTATGAGGATTTTGTTTATCGCCGCTCCGCGCGCGTCAACGCATATGACATAAAAGCTTTCTCTCCTGTGATTTTTAAATATTTCCCTGAAATAACTTTCAACAACATTGCCGCTTGTCAGATATATTTTTCCGTTTGATTTAAGCTCGCTGCAATGGTGGAAATACTCGTTGAGCGCTTTTATGTAAAAAGCGGTATTTTTCCCGACGCCCTCGGTTTTTTCAAGCAGCTCGGACGGCGCTTCCATTACACCGCGAAGACTGCCGTATTCCTTTAACAGACGCTTTGCAATCGGGCTTGTGTCCGAGCGCGGCACTGCGTAAAACAGCATATATTCAAGGATTTTCGCGTCGTCCCAGCCCAAAAATCCGCTGTTTTCAAATTCTCCTTTAAGTCTTTGCCTATGTCCCTGATGAGGATATTTCATTGCTCAGAATCCTCCTTCTTTCTTTTGTACGGTTTGATGTCGTCCGTAAGTCCGACAATATAATCTATTGAGGTGTTGTAGAATTTTGCAAGCTTTATCACCATTGAAATGGGAATTTCACGTATTCCGCGCTCATATCTTGCATACACCTGACGGCTGCAAATCAGATACTCGGCAATATCCCTCTGCGTTTTATCATTATCCGTTCTTAAGTCGTATAATCTTTGGAATTTCATGCCAATCACCTCATACTAAATGTTACCATACGGTACTATACATTTTTTGGTTATGGTACTATTTGGTTGCATTGTTTTTGTCCGAAAATTATTAAATTTCTTTCGGCGCAAAAAAAGAACGGTCTCACGACCGTCCTTTTTAAGTACAAATTAGTGAATAATTGCAAGTTCTGTATCCTTATCGAAGATATGAATTTTGTTTGTGTCAAACGCAATCTTGATATTGTCGTTAATCTTAGCTGTTGAACGCTGATTAACTCTTGCCGTGAACTGCTTGCCTGCAACTGTAAGATACAGATATGTTTCTGCGCCCATCATTTCCGTTACTTCAACGAATGCCGACGCAACCGAGTCGGGGTTCATTGAAATGAACGCCTCGTCGTCATGCAAGTCTTCGGGTCTGATACCGAGAACAACTTCCTTGCCGATATAGCCTTCCAACTCGGGGCTTACCTTGCCCTCGGGGATTTTAATCTTATCGTCGCCGAATGATGCGTATACCGCGTCGCCTTCCTTTGAAAGCTTTGCGTCAACGAAGTTCATCTGCGGTGAACCGATA